>CAZOLF010000008.1:0-23135 GCA_964580855.1 uncultured Candidatus Saccharibacteria bacterium | reverse complement strand
GTGGTTGAAGCTGGAGGAGTAGAAGTTTGAGCTGATTGAGGATCACAAATTTTGTATTGGTAATTATGATCTTGGAAGTAACTCCATATACGTCGTGGGGTGTTATCATCATTAACTTTTCCATCTACATCATTCTCCCCTGGTACATACCAAGGACTCCATCCACCATTGAACCATTGGATGCGGTACTCCTTAATTTCTGGGTGGGAGCTTGTATCAAGATGAAGACTTTCCCATGCTGTACCGCCTTGTGGTGTACCAGAAATAACTTTCAGTGAAGTACAAGCTGTGGCTGACTCAGCGGCCGAAAGCGCTTGGGCTTGCTGAGAGAGTTTCTGCATCTGTTTTGCCAAAGAATCCATCTCTGCTTTGATTTGTTTGAGTGTTTTAGCCTCAACAGAGGGAGCAAAGGACCCACTAATAAGTACAAGGGCAAGAACGAAAGTCACAAGTTTTTTCATATTTTGTTAAAATTATCCAACTATTTAGTAATACCTAAAGTATAGCAGTTAAGAGATTTTTTGAAACAACCGCTGGGGATAAACAAAAAAATAAAGCACCTGAGTGCTTTATTTTTCTATCGCCCATTTTTTAAGTTTTTTATACGAGACTTCTCCACAAATTGTCTCCTCTGTTTTTGTATTTATAAAAAATGGAATTCCCCCACACGATTTCTTGTCCAATGATTCCATCATCTTTGCGTTATCTTCATTGTTCCAGACTTCAATATGAGTAAGTTCAATCCCTTCCTTTTTCAAATCTTGGACTAACTTCTCCATCTTCTTACAATGGGAACAGCCCTCACCATAAAAGAAGAGTAAGTGCTCATTCATAGTTTATTTTGTTATACGAGAAAGGCGAGACTTTTTGCGAGACGCAGTATTGTGTTTCAAGATTCCTTTTTTTGTTGCTTTGTCTATTGTACTGTAAGCTTTTGGAAGGAGCTTCTTTGCCTCATCCTTTTTCTTTTCCTTAACAAGCTTCTCGATGTTCTTGATTGCTTCTTTGACCATTTTCTTGTTACGGTCGTTCATCGCCTTCTTCTTTATGGATCCGCGAAGGGCTTTTTTTGCTGATTTTGTAATTGGCATAATTTAATTTTATTTTTTAGTAAATTGTATTATCTATACTGCCCGAGACACGAACGGTAAAAGATAGTGCCACTATAGCAGAAAGGAGGGATTTTATCAAATGAAGAATTAGTCAAATTTCATTACCTTTAAAGATCCGCTTTGGTCAACGAATGAAACAAATGGTGTACCAATTTTATCAACTAACATACTTGTAAAGTAGGTAGGACCCTCGATTATCTCATTTCCAATTATTACCCAATCTTTTCCATCAAACTTCATTGCGCTTGTCCCATCCAATGTTCCCCCAGATGTAGCTGCCACATATGAAAAAGATACGTGTGGTAAATCATTGTAAATAAACAATGATGACCCGTATGATTGATCTTTAGTAAATCCTGTACTTCCAACAGGGGTCCATGCGGCTCTGCCATCATATTTCATAACAGTAGTCTTCCCATTTTCAGCCCAATCTTGAAATGAGATATACAGATTATTTTTGGAATCAAATTTCAATTGTGGATAATCTACAGATGACTTTGAAAATTCTCTTGGGCCAACATTCCTCCACGTTCTTCCATCAAATCTCATTACACTTGCTTTACCACTTGTCTGTTCCCTGAATGCAACATAAGGGATATTCCCCATATCAAAAGCAATACTTGGATACCAAGCTTCATCCGGAGAAAAGCCAGGAACACCAACCGGAATCCAATTACCACCAACATACTTCATAACAGTGATATGTTTTTGTATTGTACCAGAACTATTATCAACAAATACTACATATGGATTATCAAAGTTATCGAACGCAATCTTTGTGTATTCTGCTCCTTCTGGTGAAAATCCAGGTTTACCAATATCAACCCATCCTGCGGGACCACCAAGATAACGCATCACTGAGGCCTTGCCCACATTCCCAGCATCAGGATATGCCATATCACTAAAGGCGATGTATGGAGTATCACCTTTATTGATTGCTAAAGATGGCCAGCTCGCTCGATCTGGAGTAAATCCAGGAATCCCAACTCGTGACCAACTATTCAATCCATCATATTTAATCACGGTTGCTTTATCCTTTTGGTCAGAATCCATAAAAGCAACATATTTTGCGTTAGTTGAATCATAAGCGATGGAAACGATTTCACTATTGTAACTCGATGAGCCCGAGTTTCCTGCTTCTTTCCAAGTCTTATTTTCGAATTTCATCACTGTTGGTTTATAACTTGTGCCATCTTGAATTGATATGTATGGAACATTATTTGGGTCAATAGCTAAAGAAATATAACTTATTGGGTTTGTGAATCCAGCGTTCCCAACATTTTGCCAATTTGAACCGTCGAATTCCATCACAGTTGCTTTGTTGCTATGTGAACTATCAACAAATGCAACAAGTGGTACATTGTTGGAGTCTAAAGCAAAGCCAAAATCATCATACGCACAACAACCCATCCCTGAAGTGAATCCAGCGTTCCCAACATTTTGCCAATTTGAACCGTCGAAATACTTAACAGTAATTTTCCCCCCATTTGATTGATCTCGATATGCCACATATGGTGTACCGTTTGAATCAAGAACTAACGCATTAACATCACTTTGCCCTGTAGAAAATCCAGGAGTTCCTACATTAACCCAAGTAGAACCATTAAATTTCATAACTGTTGCTTTCCAATTTTTTGAAGCGTCAGAAAATCCGGCATAAAGTGTTCCCTTTGAATCTACAGCTAAAGATGTAAAGACTCCCCAGTTCGGAGAAAATCCCGCTTTACCTACAGCAACCCAAGATTTGCCATCAAATTTTTTTACAGTGACTTTATTATTACTAGCATCATCTTTTAATACGAGGTATGGTGTACTACTCGAATCGAAAACTAAATATGGATTCCAAGATCCGCTATTTGATGACCCCGGAACGCCTACGCTCGCCCATTTAGATCCGTCAAACTTCATAACGATAATCTTGTCTGTAGTATTTTCTCTAAAAATAACATAAGGATTATTACTCGGATCGAAAACAATTGAATTATCATTTACACGATTTGCAGAAAATCCAGGAGTGCCGACACTTTGCCAAGTTGAACCGTCGAACTTCATAACAGTTGCTTTGCCACTATTTGGAGTATCACTAAACGATACATACGGTACCCCCTTTAAATCCATGCCCATTGATATATACTCTGCCCCCCCAGCTGAAAATTCTGGAGTTCCGACTACTTGCCAACTTCCAGTTTTTGCCTGCGACTTTTGAAAGATAACAGAGACGACAGCAACTACTACTACGATAATCAATAAATGTATTAAAAACTTTTTTTTATTTTGTGGCATTTCTAAAAATGAATTAATCTAATAAAGAGACCAAAATTGCTATTATTGCACTTATTGTACAATGCATTTAAAACATAGACAAGGAAAATCTGTTATAATATGAACATGATCGCACGCCTTGAGGGCACAATTGTATATAACACTGATAAATACGTGGTTTTAGACGTATCTGGCGTTGGATATAAGGTTTTTCTGTCAGCGGATTTTCTCTCGGTTGTAGGACCAAATGATAAGTATGCTTTTTGGATATATACGGCGGTTAGAGAAAATTCGATCGACTTATATGGCTTCCAGAAAACCGAAGAATTGTCCTTTTTTGAAATGTTGCTCGATGTTTCAGGCATAGGACCAAAGGGAGCGCTAGGAATTATTAGCGTGGCCTCTATTGATACACTCACCCGCGCTATTGCTACCGGCGATACTGGGTACCTAACCAAAGTTTCCGGTATAGGGAAAAAAACGGCGGAAAAAATTGTGATTGAACTTCGTGATAAATTAAAATCTAAAATGGGAAATGATACAATTAGTAATTCATCACTGCGCGCTGAAGGCGATATTATCGAAGCCCTCAAATCTCTGGGCTACTCACAAAACGAAGCTCGTGACGCATTGAAAAATGTCCCTAGTGAAATCGAATCCACAAATGCCAGAATAAAAGAAGCCTTAAAAATTTTAGGTGGAAAATAAAATAGTATGCCGGAATTACCAGAGGTTACAACTACGGTGAATGGACTCCAAAGAGTACTACCCTCTTTGAAAATTTTAGATATCTGGACTGACTTGGCGAAAAAGAAAGTAAGTCGAAAAGATTTCGAACACACAATTAAAAGTGAGAAGTTTTTTAAGAGTTTTAAAAAATCTGTTGTTGGAGCAAAAGTTTTGATGGTTGAACGCCGTGCAAAAAACATTTTAATCCATTTAAATAACAAGCAGACAATTTTAATTCACATGAAGATGACGGGGCATTTATTGTTCGGCGAATATGTTTTTAATAAAAAGGAAAATCGGTGGCTCCCCCATTCCAAAGAGAGAGCAAGCTTACACGATCCGTTTAATAGATTTGTGCATGTAGTATTTACTTTCAGCAATCGCAAGCATTTAGCCTTTTGTGACTCACGTAAATTCGGCAAAGTCACGTTACTTGATACAGAGACCGCGCATGACACGGTACATCTGAAAGGCGTCGGCCCTGAACCACTAGAGAAAAATTTCACCTTTATGGGTTTCAAAACTCAATTAGAAAAAAAGCCGAACTGGCCAATCAAACAATCTCTAATGGATCAATACACTATCGCGGGTATTGGTAATATTTATTCCGACGAGATGCTTTGGCTTGCAGGTATCCACCCAGAATCTAAGATACTAAAGATCCCAAATTTGTATTTAAAAAATCTTTATACTGCGATGCAAAAAGTCCTTAACAAGGGCATCGATTTTGGTGGGGATTCAATGAGTGATTATCGAGACATAGATGGCAAGCGTGGAAATTTTCAGAATCATCATAATGTTTATAGAAAATCAAAAGAGAAATGTAGCAAGAAAGGCTGTACAGGAATAATTTTAGGAAAAACAATCGGTGGACGAAGCGCACACTTTTGCCCGAGGCATCAAAAGCTTTTTAAATAGAGAGGATCCGATAAAGTGCAACTCCAGTTGCCACCGACACATTTAATGATTCTTTCTTCCCTACCATCTTTATTTCCGCAATCACATCACACATTTTTAAAATATGGAGAGGAAGTCCTTCAACTTCGTTACCAATTATGAAAGCCATTTTTTCTGTCGGCTTCACTTTCTTATAATCGATTGAATTATCACTCTGTTCTATGGCAATAATTTGATACCCATCTTTTTTAAGTTTCTTAATTAGCGGGGGAAGAGTTTTTTTGTATTCCCAATGGATTGTCGTTTCAGCTCCAAGCGAAGCTTTAGCAATATCTTGTCGAGGTCGCCCAAATTTATCGATCGGTGTTGGGGTATACCCCACAATGTATATTTTATTGACCCCCACCGCATCAGCTGTTCGAAAAATCGCACCCACATTTTGGGCGGAGCGAATATCAGGTAAAATCAAAATGCTATTTGGTTGTTGAACTTTTTGATTGATTTTTATCATAGAATGTGGTATTTTTTAGTGTACCACAAATATGCGCCCGTAGCTCAGTCGGTAGAGCAGCTCCCTTTTAAGGAGATGGTCGTAGGTTCGATTCCTACCGGGCGCACAAAATAAAGATTCTAAAGGCTATTTTGGAAAAACAGCATTTTATATAGACCACCTCCCTCAGTGAACTGGTCTATGGCTCAAAAAAAATAACTTTATATAAATATTCTACTTTAGATCAAGAAATATGGACATAGAAATATTGTCACAGAAGTTTTGTGATTACTCCGTTTCTATTCGCGGGTATTCAAAGGATACTATTAGGAGATACCGATATGTCATTGATGGCTATCGTAAATACTCTGGAGTAAGTGAGATTGGGCAAGTTAATGATGATAACGTACGGACTGTATTTTATCATGGGCGAACAGAGAGAAAATGGTCGGTAAACACTTTTATTATTTACCATAAAACTTTATTGGTTTTCTTTCGTTGGTGCATAAAGCAGGGTTATATGGAGAAAAATCCAATACTTGATATAGAGAAGCCAAAGATGGAGAAACGCTTACCTCCCAAGCTCACTAAGCAAGACGCCCTGCATTTATTAGAGATTGTATATAACTACCCTTATGATTATAAGTTTTTAAGGTATAGAAATCATGCTATCTTTTCAACTTTTATTTTTGCAGGCTTACGCAAACAAGAATTATTAAACCTAAAGTTTACAGATATTGATATCGAAAACTTAACTATCTTTGTGCGACAAGGTAAAGGAAATAAAGATAGATTGGTGCCGATTAGCTATACATTAGCGCAAAGTTTAAAAAAATATCAAGAAGAAAGAAAAAGATTAAGTAAAACTAACCCTGAATTTTTTTCCTCACTACGCTTAAACTGTGGTCTTACTGAAAATGGTCTAAAAAGATTGGTGGACCAAATGCGGGCATCTTCAGGAATAACATTTACAGCACATAAATTAAGACATACCTTTGCAACATTAATGCTTGAAGGTGGATGTGATATATATTCTTTATCAAAAATGATGGGTCATAGTGATATCAAAACTACTACAATCTATTTAGCTGCCAGCGCAGAACATCTACGATCACAAATGACTAAACATCCATTAAATGATTTAATATAATATTCTTGAGTTTTTCTTTGGAGAAAAAAATAAAAAAGATTATAATAAAATAACTATATGAAAACAAAAGTTCCTATTACAATTCATCTTGACGGCGCAGGAGTTCAAGATGGCTCAATTTTAATTGAAGACCTAGTACCAGCGCTACAGGGTTTTTCTAGTGCTTATGGAAAAATTGCAAGTAACTATTCTCAAGATTTAAATCATAAAATTAGAGTTGAATCATTTAAGCCCGGCAGTTTTATTGTTAGTTTATCTACAACAATACTTGAACATAAAGACGCTCTTGGTGCTACAGCAGATGCAATGTCAATTGTTGGAGGTGTTGGTGTAGCTGGTACAGTAGTTTATAAAGTTATTGATTATGTAATAAAAACTCTTAGTGCTAAAAAACATATAAAAAACCAACCATATACTCAACAAGTAAATTATAATTCAGGTAATGTTGTAATAATCAATGCTGACAATGTTGAGTTAACTGTTCCACTAGAGGTTTACCAAATAGTGAAAGCTAAAACTATAGATGCGGACCTAAATAAGATTGCATCACTAATTGATGAAGAAAACATAAAAGAATTAAGTATAACCTATGAAAGAGATGATGAAGTAGTTTCTGAAACAATAGATACTAACTCGAAGAAATATTTTGATATGGATGATAAGGTAGTTTCTGAAACTAAAGATTCTTGGGTGACTTGCAAAATAAATTCCTTAACCAAAACAACAAATCGTGGACAGGCTTATTTACCGGATGGTACAAGGGTAGGTTTTAAATTAGCTGGAGAAACGCCTGATAATCTATACAAGCATTTTGCACACAAAGGGTGGGTAAAAATGTACTGCAAAGTTAAATTGGATGAAAGTTTAAAACCAATTGAACTTGATGTCTATGATATTCAGCAAATGGAAACTGAACTGCCTTTTGAAAAACCACAAGATAACATTGAATAACGCCTCAAAAAACCAAATTAATTTTATTTTAAGTACACCATACTTCTATTTCACTTTCACCGTTAGCATAGAAATGGTAAAATGTTAATATAACAAGGAAATTAAAGGGTTTCTACAGAAAACAATGCCAAACCTAACTGTGACTAACAATGAAAAAAGAGAGGTAAAGAGGCCCGACATATACAGGGAGTTTGTTCTTTGGACTGCTATGCCCTACAAGGAGAAAATAGCCCTTGGAATCGAGACACAGAGCCAATTTGCGGAGTATTACAAGGTCCATCTTAATACCACTACAGCTTGGAAACAAAGACCAGATTTCGAGGACAGAGTAGATGCCATCCTTAAAATGTGGTCAATAGATAAAACACCTAGTGTCATTCATGCTATATACAGCACTGCAGTAAAAGGTAATCCAACAAGTCAATTATTATGGCTTCAATACTTCAAGAAGTTTAACCCTAAGAAAGAAGAGACAAAGTCAAAAGGACCAGTGCTTAGTATTGGAGATATCAGGTATGCTATAAATCTATTGCCCGACCACTTAAAAGAGAAAAATTATGGGTACCTAAGAGAGATCACTGAGGATATTGCTAAGGCTAGAAATGAAGGATGTATCTCTGATGAAGATTGGTATGCAGAGCCTCCACAAGAGAATGCCTTTGAAGAATAAATAAAAAGTTTTGTTTTCTAATTACAGGTAGGACCCTTTATTCTGGATGGGTATGCTTTCAATAGGGCATCTAGAGTAGGAAATGACTTTAAATATGACGGGGTAAGAGATTTCCATCCATCACAATCAGCGGGATAGTAATACTTTGAAGTTGAATAAGATGAAGTGTAGAAGTTGCCAGAAGTGGTACTAGTAGTTTCTGTTTTTGTTGAACTTAATGCACCACAAGTATTATTTGCCCATAAACCCATTTTATTCGCTTGTGCTTGCAACTGAGCGGTTTTGTAAGCAGATTGGTACTTGTATGGAGTATTATATGTATATTCGTAAGCATAGCCATTTGTGATCATTGATTTACCAAAATCAGTGCCGTCAACAAGAAACACATACCTAAGTAATCTGCCATATTTATCTCGTTCTCCTTGTGATGGATCAACTTCAAGAGTTACATTTTTACCCGAAAGTAAATCTTTTGCTTTATTAGATGCTTCCTTTCCAAAACATTCTACTCCTTTTCTTGGGTCAACTGTTTCTGGAGTATTAAGACCAATAATGCGGATTGTTTCTGTGGTCCCATTTATACTTACTTTTACAGTATCACCATCGACAACACTCACTACTTTGTATTGAGTTGATGTGGGAGTTTCATTTGTTGTTTTTTTAGGAGTAACTGTTTTTGTTTCAGTGGCAACAGTCTTTTTTTCTTCAACAAGAGAAACTTGTGTCTCACTTGGATTTGTTACAACCGGCGCAGTTAGAGAATTAGAAACAGCTACCTCGTCTTTTGTTTTTGACGGTTCAGGAAGAATGATTCCGAGAAAAATAAAGATTGCAATTATCGAGCCAACGCTGATGCCTACCCATTTGAATATTTTTTTAAATGTTTTCATAAATTATTTTTGCGTTTGATTGATAAATACGGTGACAAGACGCAAAAAGCCCATCACGGGTAGAGACCGAAGTCTCTCGTATTCGTTTCCAAACACGGCGAGTAACGCGACCCCATGACGGGTTCTTTATGCGTTACTCGACTTTCGGCCATACCCTTAGGTATTCTAAGGGGTTAGGTCTCTTATTAAGTTGTAGCAGAATTATACCTTATTTTGTAAGGTATGTGTAGGCATTACGTTTTATTTTTATGTCTAAAAAAATTGCTATACATAACGTTGTAAAGTATACTTATTAAATAAAAGCAAACGAAAACCTTGTTTTTCTAATAAAGTTAGCCTTTAATTATTATGACTGAAAAAGAATTATTACAACAAAAAGAAAACTATATTCTCAAACTTGAAAAAGAAGTTGAGAAGTGGAAGAAGGCAGTCAAAACACAACGCTACGGTTTAGTGTGGCTTGATGTACCGGAAGGCTTTGAAGATGACGTTGAAAATAAGCTACCTATTCTTGAAGAAGTACAAAAGAAAGCGATCAAAAGTAAAGATGATAAACCAACACATCTACTTATTGAAGGCGACAACTATCACGCACTTACTTGTCTAAACTACACCCATAAAGAAAAGATTGATGTTATTTATATAGATCCACCTTACAACACTGGTTCTGATGGCTTTAGATACAAAGACAAAAGAATACTTACTCAATATCCAGATGGCACAGAAGTACCTAAGGACCACCCTTTCAGACATAGTTACTGGCTATCATTTATGCGAAAGCGTCTTGAATTGGCTCGTGATTTACTTAGTGACACTGGAGTTATATTTATAAGTATTGATAATAATGAATACTCTCAATTAAAACTTTTGTGTGATAGTATCTTCCAAGAAAAAAATTACGTGGGATCACTTATTTGGAGAAAAAAAGAAGGCGGAGGCCAAGCCGACGCTTATTTCGTAACAGAACACGAATATATATTAGTCTATGCAAAATCTCCAAAGTTTAAGTGGTTAGATGAGGTAATACCCACTGATGAGGCAGACTTCAACAAAGAAGATAGTGAAGGAAAGTTCACTGCTGTAAAGCTGGCAAAATGGGGCAATACTGCAAGGCGCGAGGATAGACCTAAGATGTACTTCTCTATTAAGTCTCCAGATGGAAAGAATGTTTTCCCTATAGCCCCAGATGGTGGCGATGGCCGTTGGCGTGTTGGTAAAAAAAGAATGGAAGAAATAATAAAGAAGGATTTAATTTTTTGGCAGAAAAGAGATAATTTATGGGTGCCCTATGAAAAACTTTATTATACAGAAGGTGAAGTAAAGGTCTTAAAAGAAAGAAGTATCTTGTACGAGATTGCTAACACTGCCGATGGTACAAACGAATTAACAAGTATCTTTGGTAAGAAAGATATGTTTGAAAATCCTAAATCAACTGAATTGATTAAGTTTTTTCTCAGATACGGAGGGCCGGATAACGCCATCGTATTGGATTTCTTTGCTGGATCTGGAACTACTGGACACGCAGTTATGAAACTGAACGAAGAAGATGAAGGAGGTAGACAGTTTATTCTTGTAACCAATAATGAAGATAAAATAATGGACGAGGTTTGTTATCCTAGATTAAAAAATGTCATAAAAGGATACGGAAAGGAAAAAGGGTTAAGTAACTCTGTAAAATACTACAAGACGGCCTTTGTCGGTAAACACAACATTCTTGACGCCGATGATAAAGATAAAATCCAACTTGCTTATCACGCTGGAGAAATGCTCGCCATTGCTGAAAACACACTAGAACAAATAAAAAAGAACGACTTTTGGCAGATGTTTGAAAACAAGGAGCGAATGACAGCTATATACTTCCGAGAAGAACAGGACAAACTTGATGAGTTCGTATTAGAAGTTATCAAACTCAAAAAACCAGTAACTGTGTATATGTTTAGCTGGGAAGAAAGAGTAGAGATTATAGATTTTGAAGATAATAAAAATATTAGTCTCAAAACTATCCCTCAACCAATTCTTGAGATATACAAACAGATATATAACATAATTTAATTTTATGAACACATTTAACCCTTCAAAGTTTCAAAAGGACGCTGTAGCAAATCTCATTGAGATGTTTGTTTCGGTATGGAAACAGCAAGGCAAGCAATTGCCTATTGTGTTCAAATCTCCAACCGGAAGTGGTAAGACTTTTATGACTTCTCTGTTTATTCGTGGACTTAACCACTTGCCACAATGGAAGGAAGACAAGGCATTTATCTGGATCACTTTCAGTGATGACTTGGCTATGCAGAGTAAGGGTAAGTTTCTTGAGTACTTTGAAAATATGCTTGAGAACAGAGCTTTAACTGTTGCTGATATCAATCAAGGTAAGCTGTATCAAAACGATATTTTATTTTTGAACTGGCAAAAAGTTATCGCTAAAAGTGCTGATACACGGTTACTCCGTCGTCCGGAAGATGAAGAGTGGCAAAAAGAAACAGGAAAATACTTTGAAGATGTAATTGAGCAAACTCACAAAGATGGTAGAGAGATTATTTTGATAATTGATGAGGCTCACAAGAACAAGGATACAAAGCTCGCCAAAGATATCATTGATATGATTGACCCAAAAGTCATTGTCCACATTACAGCAACACCTAACGAAAAAGATGAACTTGAGGCTCGTCGTCTTGGTAGTTATTGTGAAGTACCACGAAATGAAGTAGTAGATCAGGGATTGATTAAGGAGGCTATTGTTACTCAAACAGAGGAAGACTTTGACGGTATGACCGGCAAGGACCTTGATAAGACACTCATTGAAATAGGAATGAAGAAGAGAGAAGAACTCAAGGCAGAGTACAAGGCGCTTGGTAAAGATATCAACCCTTTAATGCTTATACAGTTACCTAACGATGACAGTAAACTAGTAGAAAAAGGAGAACAGAAAAAGGAAGATATCGTTACTGAGTATCTTCTAAAGAATAAAGTACCCGAACACAGAATAGCTAAATGGTTTGATAAACACCCACGGCCGGCCGGCCTAGAAGAAAATGATGACGAGCACGATTTCTTGCTCTTCAAACAGACAGCTGGTACAGGATGGGATTGTCCTCGTGCGTCGGTCCTAGTGATGTTTAGAGAGATACAGTCAAATACCTTCTACACACAAGTAGTTGGGCGTATCTTGAGAATGCCAGAGCCTCAAGCTAAAGAAGACTACAAAAATAATCCTAACCTTCGCTTGGGTTATTTATATACAAACTATAAACGTAAGGAGGTAGAAATACCGGACCAAAATCCTAAAAACCAACCACTCACTGAACTGGCACACATAAAGAAAGGTATTGAAAATATAGAGTTGCCATCTGATTATATTTCTCGCTTAGATTATGGTGATATTCGCGTATCTTCAAAGTTTCAAGAAGTATTCAGAACGGAACTTAATAAACATTTTGGTATTACTAAAGGAGATGTTCTTGGTAAAGCAGAGACAAAACTAAAGAAGTCTGGACTAGACCTTTCTAACACACTGGTAAACGAAGTCGTGGCCAACGCTCGCTTTGAAGACTACGACAATCTTGCTTTTGATTTTAGTAAAAAAGGTACAGACTTCTCTCTTGAAATGTCAGTAAGTGATATTGAAAAAACATTCAATTATCTTTGTTACCAGCTCTTGAGAGAGCAAGAAGACGATCAAGCTAAGTATTCAAACATTGCCCGCTCTTGGTCAACACTAAAACAAGCTCTCCGTGTTTGGTTTAAGACTGTTCTACAGGATGACCATATCTACTGGTACAAGATATTTATTAAAGATATTCGTAAGGGTCCAGAGAGTAAGTTTCGTCCTGTAATTACCAAAGCACTACGAGCCTACAAACCTATTTCAGATAGCTTACTTAACGATAAGAAAAAGAAGATAGAAGAAAAGGAATCTTATATATTTACTATACAGGACGAGTACCAATACCCTAGTGATTACAAAGTAGTACCTCAAAAATTGTGTGTGCTCGATAAGTTCTACTTACCAGAAGACTACAATGGACGTAAAAATGAGATTGCTTTCTTTGAGTATTTAGAAAAGAAAAAAGGAAAGATTGCGTGGTGGTTTAAGAACGGTAATCAAGGAAAGAAATATCTAGGTATAAAATATATAAATTCTATTACAAAAGAAGATGAGTTATTTTACCCAGACTGGATAATACGTTTTAATGATGGACGTATAGGTATTTTTGATACCAAAAAAGGAGACACTGCTACTAGCACCGAGACTGCTGATAAGACTAAAGCTCTACAACAAAAACTTAAAGTATTCGGTAAAAAGTATATTGGTGGTATAGCCGTACAAGAGGCCGGAGTATGGTATTACAATGACAGCCCTAAGTACTCTTTTAAAGAGGGCCAGTCAGTGAATGACAGCAAAGAATGGAAACCTTTTGAGAGTTTATTTTAGGCACCGCTAATCTAATTAAGCCCGATTATTTTTAGTAATTTTTATAAAAGGACAGAATATGGTTATGTTATCAAGCAAAGAAAAAGATCAGATAAAAAGGATACAGGAGCTACTAGTAGCTGACTTGAAAGATTCTACCCAAGAGGACTTCTTTATTTCTTTTAAACAATTAGAAAACGAACTACTTCTTAAAAATCGTACAGGATTTGAAAAAATACTTGATTTAATAAAGGAAAATTCAAATAATAAAATCACTTGGAAATTAAAGAAAGAAGTGTTTTCCCTCAAAGGAGGCGCTAGCGCACTTGAGGGCGTTACTACCCCATCTCGTGCAATAGAAAAAGAAGTTGGCGTCCATATTCACATCTCAGATAATACTCAAATTAGAAACTATTTTAAACTAATTCTTGATAATAAGGCAGATCAAGATTTAAAACATAAAATACACTCTGAAGATAATAGTGAGGAGATTGTCTTAAAAAGTTATGGGGTAAGAATAAAAGGTAACATGATAATTAGAAATAAAAAGTCTACTAAAGTATTTAATCCTACAGAGAAAAAATTAATATACCTTTTATATTATAAACACTTGAATAACCCCGATGAGTGCATTGCCTTAGAAACATTGCGAGGTCAATTAGGTAGGAATGGAACATATATAAAAAATAGCATAACATCGATACATAGAATTATCGCAAAAACAATATCAAACCATAAACCTATGAAAATTCTTTTCATAAAAAATGAACCTACGCGCGGGTATCATTTAAATCCGAGATTACTTATATAAATCATACAAATTACTAATTTAATAAAAATAACATTTCTATTGTTTTAAATATGCTCTAAAATAAGGGTATTTATTGATTTGTCACAAATGAGTCACATTTTATGTGACTTTTTTATTTGTAATAATACAAATATGAAAAGAACATTAAGGGAAACAGATTTAAGAAAACTTTTTGAGGAATATAAGAACGAATGCCAATATTCCAGAAAATTAAGCCCAGAAACAATAAGGGGGTGTAAAAATGTTTTTACTCTTTTTCTAAAAACAATGCCTGAGGTTACCAGTATAGAGTTTTTAACTGAGGCAATGTTGCAAGATTTTTTTAAGCGTATTGATACACGCCCACGAACAGTTGGAATAGATACAATACGAACAGGGGTAAGAAAATCAACGATTAAAACATACCACAATAAACTGAATGCATTTTTTGTTTGGTTGTGCAGGAAGGGTTACCTAGAAAAGGGAGAAAATCCTCTAGAGAACATACCTCGTCCTAGAGTGATATATAACGACTACAAAAGACTAAGCGATCAAGACATTAATGATCTTTATTCTTCAATTACTTTAAACTCCAAGAATGCTTTTGTGTTCTACAGAGACACGATGATGGTTAGCCTCTTATTTTTTACTGGACTAAGGCTCGGAGAATTTATATCACTTAAAGTAACTGATATCGACCGATTTAAAAAAGAGATACATGTTCGGCCAGAGACTTCTAAAATGAGAGAGCCGAGAGTTATACCAATGCACCCAACCCTATTTATGCATATGGAAAATTACTTCCATGCAAGGAATAATTGTGGATTTACAAATTCATCACTGATTCTTTCATCTAAAGAAGATGTGGGTTTGAGTCGTCATGGTTTAAAACACTGGGTTAAGGCTCTCATTAAAAAATCAGGGGTCAAGTTTCATCTACATCGTTTTCGTCACACTTTCGCATGTAAGCTCACTGAAAAGAATGTAACCCCTTTGAATCTGCAGAAGTTGTTAGGTCATGTTGATATTAGAATGACCGCACGGTACACAAGATCACTAAAGAGTGAAGACATGAGTAATGAAATCGCAAAGATTTCAATTTGATTGATAATTTACAGGAATTTTGGCATAATATGAGGGAGTCGAGTCGTTTTATTAATTTAAAGGATCGACAGTAGAGCATTTTATTTAAGGTTAGAAAAGCAGTAAACAGGTCCTTGGTTATCATTTGTTTTCTGCACCAAAATAAGATTATAGCTTTATTCTATGGGCTTTTCTGGGAAAACCTCTCCGTTAGATACCTTTTAAGGAGATGGTCGTAGGTTCGATTCCTACCGGGCGCACAGCGTTAAGAAAAACCTGCACTTCTGCAGGTTTTTTGCTGTGCGCAAAATCTAACTACAATACGCCTCTCCATTTGGATTCCTGCTTTCACTACCAATTTTTGACATGCCATGACTATCTACGCACCAGTACTTCGAAGGATCACTTTTCAAGGGCACAGATACGGCCCAAGAGGTAGCAATTGTGTCATCTGAAAGGTTGTACCCTGTTACACACAGAGGGGAGCCATCGCTTGAATCATCGGCAACCTTTAAAGCATTCGCTACAGGTGCATATAAAAATATTTCATCTGTGGCGCAAGTCCCCCCACTAATCACCCCGTAATTATTATGTGAGCCATAATAAAGTTCAGCAGAAGTTTTAATCGAAGCTAGGTTAGCTTTAATACTGACATCATGGGCTTCTGCATTAGCAGAACTTACAGAACTCAATACGATAGACCCAAGTATTCCAATAATAGCAATAACAACTAAAAGCTCTATTAAAGTAAAACCACGTTTACCTTTGGCGTTGCCTTTGTCAGGTAAACTTTTTTTGTAAAAATTGTTCATAAAATTTATCTTGTTATTATACAGAAAGAACCATTTATTTAAAAGTAAATCCTATGTGACGCCAAGAAAAAATATTTGTAATTACAGATATCCACACAAACGGTTGTTTAATCAACGCTTTAGCCTTATAATATAAGTAAGTTATTACTAATGTGTTTTTGCTAGTATTTATTTATAGAAACTAGCTTGATAGAGACTCACAGATGGTAAATTAGTTATTTATGTGTTTGACCAACACTGTTCCTTATTAAGGCAAAAGGCCTGACATGTTTTACTTTGAAAAAAGTAACAGATGTCAGGCCTTTTCTTTTTTGACTAAAGAGTTTTCAATATAAAAGACTCAAGGCCTACGGCCATATCAATCTCCCCTAAATGACTTTGGTGATAAATTCTGACGAGTTCGGATGAGGCAATCTCGAGTTCAGCTTTTGTGAATT
This sequence comes from uncultured Candidatus Saccharibacteria bacterium, assembly GCA_964580855.1. Lineage (GTDB taxonomy): Bacteria > Patescibacteriota > Minisyncoccia > Phycocordibacterales > UBA9973 > UBA8515. The sequence continues at coordinate 6,451 of CAZOLF010000008.1, read as the reverse complement.
TATTATTGGGAGAGGATAAAAGCATTTTATTTTTCCAAAAGAGTATACCAGATATTGCTTCGGGAGCAACCCCCTCCTCAATCAAACCGAGGTATGACGTCCAAGCCCCGACCTTATCCCGTCGACTGTACATATCCGCAACAATAAAGGAGTTAGTTTGCGGTTTTGGTGGGACTTTACTTTCACACACAATTACATCTTCAAAATATTTTTTATATTTCTTTATAACAACTTGGGTTAAATTATCTTCCAAAAAGATAAATATATTTTGCGAATCTTTTAGAGTGCTCAACAAAGTATCATCCAATATATTCCCCGCCTCAGCCAAAGCATTTTCAATAACAACTATTGGTATAGTCCCAAACAATACACTCTGATGTGCCAAAGACACCAAAGCGTTGCTGGTAATTTGATCCGAAAGGATACGTACAATCCCCGAATCAAGAGCGAGATCCTTTATTCGCTCACTTTTTTGAGAATTATTATTCCCATAAACAAGATATATCATATCCAAGGATTAACTTTTTTCTGATAGGCCAAATATTCAGCTCCATATTTTGCAACTAGTAACTTTTCCTCTTGTGGTAAGAAAATAAGTTTAGACACAGTAAAAGCAACTAGTGTTAAAATTATTATCGTAAAAGACCCAGCAACAATCCCAAACCCAAACATCATAAACATCAATCCTGCATGTGTTGGATTGCGAGTAAATTTATACGGGCCACGAGCAAAGTCACGCGGCGTATTTTTATTAATTGATTCTTTTTTTGAAGCACTAGATGTGTTCTGCGCCCAATACACTAAGAATGTCCCGATAAATATAACCAAAAAACCTATTTCGGAATAGAAGTCAAAACTAAAACGCATCTTGAAAAAAGTGTCCACAACAACCCCAATTATGAGGGCAACTAAGTAAACACTATAAGAATGAGACAGCACACGATGAACGCGAGCCGATTGTGGGCAAATCTTCTGCATCTTTTAATCGTACCACAAATATCCAAAAATGCGAGCTATTTCAAATCCCCCCAAGATGCACCTTGCCCACAAGATACTTCGAGCGGTACGGATTGCATATCTTTGATAAATTCCTGTGGAATAACATTCTTAAGAGACTCTTCAATTATTTTTTTAGCTTGACTTTCCAAGCCTTTTTTCACTTCAAACACAAGTTCGTCGTGGACCTGCAAAACCAAGCGCGCACTATCTACAATCCCCTCTTTAACAAGTTCATCGTAAACATTCTTCATCCCAATTTTTATTACATCAGCAGTAGCTGTCCCTTGAATTGGGGCATTGATGGCCATTCTTTCAGCCATTGCACGAATGAATGGAATGCTTGATTTAATACCAGGGAAATATCTTCGACGCCCAAAGAGTGTTTCTGTATATCCATTTTTACGCGCAAATTCTTTCACGCTTTCTAAATACTCGGCAATCGTTGGGAATTGTGCAAAATAATTATCATAGAAAATTTGTGCGTCTTTCCTCTCCCCACCCAAATTCTGTCGCAAAGCATTAACCCCCATTCCGTACAAAATTCCGAAATTGATTATTTTTGCACGGCGCCTCATTTCACTTGTCACATCTTTTTCTTCAACTCCAAAAACTTTACAAGCAACTGCCATATGAATGTCCTTCCCTTCTTGAAAAACTTTTATAAAATATTCATCTTGGGATAGCAACGCCGCAATTCGAAGTTCAATCTGGGAGTAGTCAAAACTCATAAGTGTAAAACCTTCTTGAGCCACAAAAGCATAGCGAATATTTTTACCTAGTTCTGTTCGAATTGGAATATTTTGCAGATTTGGATTGTTCGATGAAAATCTGCCAGTGGTAGAGCCCGTCTGGCTAAATGTTGAATGCAGTCGCCCATCGTCTTTCACCATATCAGGAATAGTATCGATGTATGTTGAGAGTAATTTCTGTAATTCACGGTACTCAAAAATTTTATCAATTATTGGGTTCCCTTCACGTAATTTCTCCAATTCACTTTCACGGGTCGATCGTGCTCCACCTGCGCTCTTCTTCAAACCTTTTACCGAAAGGCCCATTTTGTCGAAAAGAATAACACCAAGTTGCTTGGGTGAATTAATATTAAATTCTTCCCCTGCTATTTTCCAAATTTCTTTTTCAAGTTTTGATAATTCAGTATGATATTCTTTTGAAAGCTTGTTTAAATATGCGACATCAACTTTGACCCCCACATCTTCCATCATTTTAATAATCGGCTTGATTGGCAATTCAATATTATTGAGTACATATTCCAACTTCGCATTTTCAATATCTTTATTAATCATAATCAAGGCGCTTTCAAATGATTGCGCATTGTGATAATGCAGGACATCATCATCTGTCGGATTGGTGTTTTCAGAATTGAGTAACCACAATGCAATCTTGGCATCTTGCATTTTACCAATATCAAAATTTTCTACACTTTTTATTTCTTCAACCCCACCATTGTTGGATGAATAAACAGTATTGAAACGATTAAATAAACTTTTGAATTCCAATTCTCGGAAAAGATTCTCCACTTTTAACTTATCGAGATTGTCCTGCCAAATATTTCCTAAACTAAAATCAATCGGGGCATCAAGCCTGATAGTGGCCAAAGTTTTAGAAAATAGTGCTTCCTCTTCACCATCTTTGAGCAATTGAATTACTCTTTCTGTCAGACCCAACTTTTTACATTTTTCAACTCCATCTTTTTGAGCAAGAATTTTATACAAATTTTCTATCGTGCCGAACTCCACAATGATAGTAGTTGCGGTTTTTTCTCCGATACCCTTGATCCCGATTATGTTGTCGGATGGGTCCCCCCGCAACCCTTTGTAGTCGGTCAGATTCTTTGGTTTGAATCCAAAACGCTCAACAACCATTTTTTCATTGTAAATAATTGTATCGTTGATCCCTTTCTTTAGTGTATACACTAATACATTGTCATCTTCGATTAACTGCATTGTATCCATATCCCCCGATGCGATAATTACTTGTATTTCCTTTTTTAATTTTTTATCAGAAATTATTTTGTGCGCAATTGTACCAAGTAGATCATCCGCCTCAAACCCAGGAGAGTCATAAATTGGGATCGAGAATGCATTGAAAATTTCACGAGATTTTATCAGCTGTGCTACTAGTGCATCATCAGTCTTTGCACGCCCTGCTTTGTAATTATCATACGCTTCGTGACGAAACGTCTTCTTGGGTAGATCATAACAAGCCACAATATAAGAGGGCTCGAGCTCTGTAATAATCTTCATAAGCATTGTACAGAGGCCATAAAGTGCCCCAGTCGGCTCACCTTTGGAATTCATAAAGTCCGGCAGTGCGTGGTAAGCCCTGTGCACAATAGCATGGACATCGAGCAATATAAGCTTTTTTCGTTTATCTTTTGTAGCCATATAAGCTAATTATAACATTTCGGCAAGCAAAAAGGGGTACAAATTTTGTACCCCCATTCGAACTATAGAATATTTTTAAGTTTTTTTATATGCATACTCAATGTAAGTATCCCACATCAAGCACCAGACTTTAAGCATGAATGTTTCAGAAGTATCATCCTTGGTTGGATACACTGGGTCCAAATAAACAACAGTAACTTCTCCAGGGTTAATTCCTTCTTTAAAAATTCGTACTACCAAATCCTGAATTTTTTTTGGCCATTCAGGAATTTTTTTGAAAAAATCTTTTAAGTTAAATTTTGTTCTTACAAAAGAAGTTGTGTCTTGCTTCCCAGGTTTACGCCATTTATCCATTCCTATGACAACAATAGGTATAACCGGTACCCCAGTTTTCATAGCCAACAAGAATGCTCCTTTTTTAAAAGGTAAAAGTGGAATATATTCATCCCTATTTCTTGTAGTTTCAGAAAAAGCATACACTTTTGCATCTTTATTTGACCTTAAAAAAGCTTCCCCTTGAAATATTGTCCCTGTTCTTGCGTCAACTTTTTCGGTTTCTCGAACTACCTTTAGCCCAATTTTTTCAAAAAACCACGAAAAAATAGCTTTCTTCCAGAGGTTTGCTCCAATCATCACTCGCCAGTACATGCCCCACGCAATCCAAGCCGCTAAGAAATAATCCCCGGCCGATCTATGGTTTAATACACCTACGGCATTGCCTATTTTTTTGATGATATTAATATTCCCCTTTGAAACAATATGTATCCCAACTGAAAATAGAGCAATAAGAGCACAGAAAGATGTTAAGGCACACCAAAGAGCAGACACTTGTATCGTGCTCATAATGACAATGCACGTAGGAGCCAAAACAAGAAGGACTGGAGTAAAAGCTATACCAAATAATAAGGTAAAGATAAATTTTACCCACCACGGTCTAACCTTTTCTCGTTTCGCAATTACATAGTTGATAATCAACCCAGCAACCAGAATTAGAATAAAAGATGAATATACAATAAGCGTATATTTAAAACTTTTATGTTGTATGAGGAAAAATATTCCTCTCAGCAAGAAAAAATATGCTGTAGGGGCAAAAACAAGAATTAAAAAATTTATCCTTGCTCCTTTAATTACTTTCTTTACAATCGCGTTCATAACTTTTCAATTTTTCTTCACCATACCACAAAATACATATTTTTCAAATGAATAACAAAAACCCCTGATTTTCATCAGGGATTTTTGTTTATATCTTATTTATTACGCGTGAGTTTTTTTGTCTTTCTTTAAAGCCATACGAGCCAAGATTACAAGAAGTAATATCAAGATAAGAAGTAGTAACCATCCAAGTAAATTATCAGGCAACCATCCCATTCCAAAGAATGCTGATGCCCCGAGCAATGAATTTGGATTCTTATAGTTGATTACATAAGCAATCGCATTTTCTTGAGCACTTGATGGAAGTGTGTATACCAACACTGCTGAAGTTACTATATCTTGGTTATCTGTAGGTAGTGTAAGTACACGTGCTTGTGCAAATACTACTCCCTCATCATTCTGGTTCAAATCTTCGATTTGCACAGAGAGTGTTCGGGTAGAGGCATCATATGTTCCACGAGATGAATTTATGTACGAAACACTTTCAGGGAAGACAACTTGGAGAAGAACTTTTGTAAGTTTCTTGCTTCCAATATTTTTGTAACTTACTGTGTAGTCAACCACATCCCCAATAGAGAATACTTGATTTCGGTTTTCAATTTTCAAAATAATTGGTGACTCTGTACCAGCTACAGTATTTCCGACATATACAGTTCGTGTAATTGTGTTTGTTACTGGTGTTGGGTTAACTGTGTTTTGGATTACTTGGATGAGCTTCTGAGCAGTTCCAACTCCTGAACAACTTGGTCCTGATGCACTTAGAACGTAGTTAGTTGTTGTTGTTGGGTATACTACTGTACTGTTTGTGCCTGGTCCAAAGATTCCAACTCCTGCGATTGCAATAGTAGTAGCGTTCGATGTTGTCCAAGAAATTGTTACTGGACTTCCTGCGGTGACAGTAGAAGAGTTTGAGTAGAATGTTGCACTACATTGTGCGATGACAGGCTGAGGTTGCTGATATTGGTAAGGGTTAACATTCACTCGAACTGAATCTCTGTATGTACCAGAACATCCAGACCCTGTTGCATCAATAGTGTATGTAGTTGAAGTTGTTGGATATACTACAACTTGTCGAGCTCCAGATCGGTAACTTCCTACTCCTGCAATATATACATTATCAACATTACTTGATGTCCAATATAAAGTTACTGGTTCCCCTGCATTTACATTTGCCGGAGTTGCATAGAAATTCACATAGCATTGGTTTGAAGTTTTTTCATCTACTATAACAGTTACAGTATCTGTTGGTGATCCTGTGTTACCATATGCACTCAATGTGTATCGAGTACGTGTGTATGGGCGTACAGTACTATTGCCAGATATATTCACACTACCAACTCCCGAAATATATGCTGATGTACAGTCAGTTGTGCTCCAAGACAATGTACTTGAATCCCCTTCCTCAATTGTTGTTGGGCTCGCTCGGAAATAATTTATTGTACAAGGTGTTTGATTTACAGTAACAGTTGTTTGTGAAGATGGTAAACCTGTTGATCCAGATGCATTGAGCGTATAAGTTGTTGTTGAGCTTGCATACACTGTTGTTGAACCACTTGTGTTAACACTTCCAACACCAGAGATACTTGCAGATGTACAATTACTTGTATTCCAAGACAAAGTTACAGTACCTTGAGCTGTTAAGTATGACGGACTAGATGTGAAATTATTTATCGTACAAGGATTTGAAACAGCATTTACTGTGACAGTTGTTTGTGCACTTGGTGAGCCTGTTGTCCCGCTTGCATTGAGCGTATAAGTTGTTGTTGAGCCCGCATAAACATTAGTACTTCCTGAAATATTTACACTTCCAACTCCAGAAACACTAGCTGAACTACAATTACTTGTACTCCAAGAAAGTGTTACTGTACCTGGGGATGAAAGATATGAAGGACTTGAAT
>CAZOLF010000007.1:21267-25356 GCA_964580855.1 uncultured Candidatus Saccharibacteria bacterium | reverse complement strand
GGATTAATAGTTGAATGTTTTGTTCTGGTGATTTGGCAGTGGGGTCATACCCGATCCCATCCCGAACTCGGAAGTCAAGCTCACATGCGCCGATGATACTCTTTTGGGGAAAGTAGGTTGTCGCCAGAACAAAAAATTCAACTCAAAGAAAACAAAAATACTCTTGCATTTGCAAGGGTATTTTTGTTTGTGTTGACAGCTTATATTTAATAAAGTAATCTTAAGCCATGAATGAAAACGAGAAATTATTCTATAGCTTACCTAATCCTCCCAGCAAAAAAGGGAAGGGAGTTGGGACTGAAAATGAAGCAAAAGAAAACCCTATTCCGGATGAAAATGCACACGAGAATGCACCCCATCCATCTTTTGATTTACCAGAAAATATAAAAGATGCATTGCGATGGTGTCGTAAACTTTCTGAGGAAGAGAGAACAATCGCAGATGAAAAACGTCGAAAAATTGAAGAAATAATGCAAAGAAATGGTGCATATGCAGACCAATATAAAGAAGTTCTTAAATTGTTAAAGTTAGATTCTTATTTGGTTGCTTTACAGTATAATCCCGATTATGCATCAGAGGATGTTCAAAAATTTGGAGTTGATAAATTTTGTGCTCTTCTTGAAGAAGAAGTGGAACTTCTCTCAAATAAATGCAATCAAGATCTTTATTTTCTTCACCAAATGTGGGAAGCATATCCTGAATTGAATGTGGGTTGGGTCTTATTAAACATAAAATCTAAATTGGATGAAAAAGGCATTAAGATTGATGCAAAATTTAAGAATACAGGAGAGTGGCCAGAAGGATCAAAAGGAGAAATTTGCAAAGTAGTAAGTGTAGATTATTTAAAAAATTTGGTGACATGTACATTTGAGGGAGCGCGTGATCCAAATCAAAAGTGGGGTTTGTCCCCTGACAGTTTAGGTCTTATTGAAGATGGAAAGTAAGTTTACACAGATAATTTTCTGCTGAAAATTTCTGCGACCCCACCTCGGCTCGACAGTCTCCGGTCTTGCAGTTGGGTCCCAACCCAACCTCACACCAGAACAAAAAATTCAACGTCAAAGAAAGAAAAAAAGAGAAGCGAAAGCTTCTCTTTTTGGTTTTCAAAAAGCAAACAAAAATTAATCTCTTTGGAAATACCCAGGTATATGATTCAAAAATTCTGGGTCTACCGTTAAGCATTTGAATCCAAGATTCTTTTTTCCTGACCGCTCGTACCGAATGATAATTTTATCTGTAGTGTTTATTGCAGCTACGGATATCTTATTCTCACGGTTATTTTCACGATAGGGGATAAAGAATAATAGATTAATAGGATCGTGTGGCAACGGGAGCATTGAATGAGGAGTGTCTAGGTTTTCATCTTCTGTCATGTCTTCAAAATGGACTGCCCCCATATTTTTGTGGCAGTGTAAAACGAATACAAGATAATTTCTTAATCTTGTTTCATCGTTGAATCCTTCGATTGCCATTAGTTCTTCTCCTTTGTCTATGTGAATGACATAGTTTTCAACGTGAGGATGTACCATTCTTTTAGAGCAGAGAATGTCGTGAGCTGAAAGAGTTGCATCGAAATGTCCACACGGACGAGTGCGTCTCATAAAATAATCTTGCTCATAGATTAAGTTTTGAATGTTTGCATACCGTGGAAAATTCTTGGAAATTTCCGTGAGAACTTCAAGGTCAAGTGGTTGGGTGTAAATTGATTTTTTCATAATTTTGTTTTTTAAGTTTTGAATGTATTTTTCTTTAGTATAGCTGTGGATAACTTAAATGTTAAATTTTATATCAAATAGAGCAGATTTGTATCTTTTTGTTATATATGCTATATTTTCACCATGATAAAGATCCAAGATATTGTCCGCGATATTGTCTACAACGAAGAGGAAGCCCTGTATGCACTAGCCGAAGGCTATATGAATTTATCTGCGTATGGCAAACGAATTCAAAAAGAAGTCGAAGATAAAACAAAAAAGGAAGTGCATGTTTCAGGAATTGTGGTGGCGCTTTCAAGAGTGCAAAAGCAATTGAAAAAAGTGCATCCACTTATTCAAGACATAAAAATAAATAATATTACTGCGAAATCTCCGCTTTCAGAAATTGTATTTGAGAAAACTCCGGCTGTATTAAGCAAGCTTTCTTCGATGTATGAAAAAGTAAAAACTACCAATGACGATTTTCTTACAATGACGCTTTCTACATCGGAAATCACCGTAATTTGCTCCGATAGAATTAAAGAATCAGTTTTGAAACATTTCCGAGATAAACCAAGGATGATTGCTTCTGGATTAGCATCAATTGGCATTTCCATTGACCCAAAATATTACCCAATGCCGAATATTACATTCTCATTAATTCGTCGCATCGCAAAGAAAAGAATTCCACTTGCCGAAACGATCACCACTCACACTGAAATCATTTTCATCTTCCCACAAAAAAGCTTATCTCAAGTTCTAGATCTTTTTTCCGTGAATTAATGTTGGGTTTACTTCTTCCCGCATTCGTGGTAATGTGAGGAAAATTAAATTTAACATTATGTATACATCCGACAATCAATTTCTTGGACAGCTCTTAAATGATGCTGTAACTTATGATGCTATGGATCCACTAAAAGAATGGATTCAAAGATTTCCGAACAGAACAAAAATTCCCTGCTATGGAAAATGGAATTCTCTTGGTCTTCCTGGTATTGGCTATAAAAATGAAGTAGTCAAACAAGCCGAAATCTGGGAATTTTCCGGACACGATGGTCATTTTGAAGGCGACCATCCATGGTGGATATACCACGAATGGTTTGAATCTCATATCGCAAAGTTACTTGGATGTGATGGTTCAATTCCTGAGGCCTGCGTAGGTAACACTCTAAGTGTAAATACCTATATCTTCTTAGTGGAATTCATGAAAATCTGTCGTGATACAAAAAACGACAAGCATGGAGTGCTTTCACTTTCTTCTTTTTTTTCTTCAGACACTGAATCTCTAAAAAGCGCGGTTGAAACGGTCTTCGGGTATAACTTTATTAATGGAGTCGAAGATTATCTTACATTTATTGATCCAGATCAGGGAGATTTGTATTCCACGGATTATATTAAGGAACAAATACTAAAACAGGAAAGACCAATTGGACTTCTCTTTCTTCCAATCATTTGCCACAAGACGGGGCAGAGGTTTGATGTGGAAGAATTAGCCAAATTTTGCCAAGAGCATGATATTTTCTTCGGGCTTGATTTGGCTCATGGAATAGGTAATATTCCTCTGTCTCTTTCTGATTGGGGAATTGACTTCGCTACCTGGTGTACCTATAAATATTTATGTAGCGGACCAGGAGCAGTCGGAGGATTTTATCTTAACCAAAAGAACTTTCACTACATAAAATATCCTAAAGGTTGGTGGGGGAATGATAAAAACACTCGCTTCTTGGAGCCAAAAGATTTTCAATTAGCAAAAGGAGCTCGGCGTATGCTTCTCTCTAATGATCAAATCCAAAATATGGGTGGGTTTAAAGTATATCTCCAGCATCAAAATGAATGTTTTCCGAATGGGTTAATTCCTTTGTATAAAAAACATCAGAAGATATCCGATTACACTTTTGAGCTTCTTTCTAATATTGATGGGGTAAGAGTTATCACTCCGGAATACGCTAAAGGATGCCAAGTTTCTTTTCGTATCCCTGGATATGACGTTAAAAACACAAAAGAATTTTTGGAATTGAATGGTTGTGGAGTAGAAGATAGACTTGATGTTCTCCGGACGGCTTTTATTGGTTGTTCCTTGTATGCTCATCCAGCAATGTTGGCTGATACTATTTGTAAATTTCTACAGCGTTAATAGTTTAAACGCTTATAACAATGAGGTCCCGTAGCAATGCGGGACTTTTTTTGTTATTATGTAAGATATGTCATGGGCGGGGAGACGACAATCTTTATATGTGTTTGGAGCTTTAGCTATTGTAGCTTTTTTGGCATTGATTATTTTATATCCAATCCTGAATAAGGCTCCGACTTGTATGGATCAAAAGAAAAATGGCGATGAGGTCGGGGTTGATTGTGGTGGGTCTTGTCAGTTATTTTGTAAAGAGCAAACTGCTCC
>CAZOLF010000007.1:20114-21243 GCA_964580855.1 uncultured Candidatus Saccharibacteria bacterium | reverse complement strand
TTCATGTCACAAGCTCCAATTATAATTTGCTTGCTTATGTAGAAAATCAAAATCAAAATGGTGCTGTGTATAAAGCTGATTATGAGTTTCGTGTTTATGATGTAGATGGCAATTTCATTGGCCGACGAGGAGGTCAGACTTTCATTCCTCCAAATCAACGCTTCGCAATATTCGAGCCTAGATTTGATGCGGGGACTGCTATTCCTAAAAATGTAACTTTTTCTTTTACAAGTGAATTATATTGGGTAAAGAAGGATCCTTTTACTCAGCGCTTACCAATACGAGTTGAAAAGGTTGTATTGAGTGGGGATTCCAGCTCTCCTGTTTTGAATGCGCGTATAATTAATGAATCTATATATGATTTACCGGAGTTTGATGTCATAACCATTCTATATGATGCCAATGCCAATGCTATTGCCGTGAGTAAGACACATCTCGATTCACTAAAGAGCAATCAGGCTTCACCACTTTATTTTACGTGGCCACTACCATTTTCGGAAACTCCAATTGTTAAAGATGTGCTCCCGCAAATTAATCCATTTTTATTGAAATATTAAAATGAAGCGCCTTGCAAACATTGATTGGCTTTTGGTTGTTTTTTTGCTTCCTGTGCTTGGAGCAGGGCTTCTTACCATGAAGTCCTTTACTGAGGCAACTCCTTATTTTTCACATCAATTACTTTGGATAGCTGTTTCTTTTATGGTATTTTTTGCTTTTTCTTTTGTTGATTTTCGTTTCCTCAAACGCACTGATGTTTTAGTGGCTTTATTTATAATTTTTTCTAGTGTTTTGACATTATTGTTTGTCGTGGGGCAGGCCACGAATGGTTCGCAAAGTTGGTTTGATTTCGGGTTCTTTTCTTTTCAACCGTCAGATATGATGAAGCTTGTAGTAATACTACTTCTGTCGAAATATTTCTCGCGTCGTCATGTTGAAATTCGGAATATTAAACATATTTTTATTTCGGGATTGTATGCATTTATTCCGTTCATGTTAGTTTTTCTCCAGCCAGATTTCGGGAGTGCTATGATTATTGCTTTTATCTGGTTTGGGATGGCGCTTGTATCTGGAATTTCTAAGAGGCATCTGATGATTGTTGTTGGACTTGGGATTGTCATGTTTGGACTCT
>CAZOLF010000007.1:6489-20104 GCA_964580855.1 uncultured Candidatus Saccharibacteria bacterium | reverse complement strand
GTTTTGTTTTTAAAGACTATCAAAAAAATCGTATTTTGAACTTTATTTACCCACTTTCAGATGTTACCGGTTCAGGCTATAATGTGTATCAGTCCACAATTGCGGTAGGATCTGGCCAAATTTTTGGTAAAGGTGTTGGTTTCGGTACTCAATCAAGGTTAAAATTTCTGCCTGAATATCAGACAGATTTTATTTTTTCAGCCTATGCTGAAGAATGGGGCTTTGTGGGGTGCTTGCTACTGTTTATCTTATGGGGACTTATTATTTGGCGAGTACTTTTAAATGCCAATCTTGGGGCAACAAACTTTGAAATACTCTTTGGCCTCGGGTTTGCGATTTATTTAATGAGTCATTTTATTATAAATATTGGTATGAATATTGGAGTTATGCCCGTGGCTGGGATCCCGTTGCCATTTATGAGCTATGGCGGGTCACACCTTCTGACAGAATTTATGGGTCTTGGTATCTTAATGGGGATGCGCACGTATCGAAGAGTTGCCCACCGTGATGATATGCGCAACGAATTCTTGGGTATTTAAATTATGGAAACACAAATTATAAACGGAAAGAAAATAAGGGATGATATTTTAGAGCAAGTCAAAGAGGAAGTGGCGCATTTACCATTTCAGCCTATTTTTTGTGATGTGTTAGTAGGAGAGGATAAGGTGTCGGAGCAATATGTAAATATGAAAGCCCGAACGGCAGAGAAAGTTGGGATTCACTTTCACAATGCTCATTTTCCAGCAACGATTAAAACAGAAGAACTCATCGAAGAAATCAAAAAGATTAATCAAATTCCTAACATTGCCGGAATCATTGTACAGTTACCTCTGCCAGAACATCTGGATAAAGAGAAGATTTTTAGCGCCATTGATCCAATGCTTGATGTAGATTCATTGGGTAAAGTTGCAAGTGATAAATTTTATTCAGGGGATATTTCTATTGGGTATCCTACCGCATTGTCATGTATGCAAATTTTAGACAGTTTACATATAGACTTAAAAGATAAAAATATTGTTGTTGTTGGGCAAGGGATGCTTGTTGGTAAGCCAGTTGCTCATTTGTTGAATCTCAGGAATTTGAATGTAAAAGTTGTAATAAAAGAGACATTGAATAAAGAAGAAATTATCAAATTAGCTGATGTGTTAATTTCAGGGACAGGGGCAGGGCAAATCATTAAAGGTGATTCAATTAAAGAAGGGGTGGTGATTATTGATGCTGGAACTTCCGAATCAAAAGGGGGGATAGTTGGTGATGTGGATCTCGAGAGTGTTCGAGGTGTTGCGTCATATGTTTCTCCTGTACCGGGAGGTGTGGGTCCGGTGACTGTTGCAATGTTGCTGAAAAATGTATTACAAGTTGCAAAAACATTGAAGTAAATTTTATGAGCAATCCTATTTTTAATTTTTTCTTTGGTTTATCATCTATTGATATCGTGACAAGTATCGCGCTCTTTGTATCATACAAATTTATTTACATACTGATAGTGCTTTTGCTTGTGTGGTCTCTCTTTTTTGCTGGAAATAAAATGTTTACCTTCTCACTCTTTGCTTTGACAGGTAGTGTTGCTTGGGTTATGGCATTTATAGTAAAGGGTATATTCCAAATCGCTCGCCCGGGGATATTGCAAGGCATTGTTCCACGTATCATAGAAACTGGATTTTCTTTTCCTTCCCAACATGCGACAGTATTCTTTTCTCTTGCCTTCGTGAGTTTCCTGATCAATCGTAAGTTGGGGTTTTTCTTAATGTTTTGTGCTCTCATGATTTCTATATCGAGGATGGTTTTAGGAGTGCATTATTTCATAGATATCGTCGGGGGTGCAGTCCTTGGATTAATGGTTGCGCTTTTATTTATAAAAATTTTTCGTAAAATTAAATGAGTATATTTAATATTATTATAATCAGTATTGTTGAGGGTATTACAGAATTTTTACCGATCTCTTCAACTGCACATATGTCGATAATGGCTAGAATAATGAATATCCCGCAGACTGAAAGTTTGTCGGCCTTTATTATTTCTATTCAAGTTGGCGCATTAATCGCTGGAGCTATTTTCATCCTGCGCACAATGAAAATAACCAAGCATATTTTTATCTGTGCATTTATCGCTCTTATTCCTACGGGTATTATTGGATTTTTATTTTATCCTTTTATAAAAAGTGTATTTTTAGGCAATATGTTCATTATGGCCTTGGCGATATTAATTGGGGGGATAATTATTTTGTTGTTAGACAAAAAAGAAGATTTGTCACAGCCCAAAGAACTTACATATAAAAATGCTTTCATTCTCGGCTTGGTCCAAACGTTAGCTTTTATTCCGGGGGTCTCAAGATCAGGCGCGTTGATTATTGGAGGAAAGTTATTAAAGTATGACCGTCCATCAATTGTTGTGTTTACTTTTCTTTTAGGATTGCCAACGTTGGGTGTTGCAACAATATACTATTTATACAAAACTCGTGATATTTTAACTATGTCTTTAGGTTATGAAATAATTCTTGGGGCTGTTATTTCCGGAGTTGTGGCATATATTTTTGCTAAATGGTTTTTAAAATATGTTACAAATCATAGTTTTAAAATATTTGGTTGGTACAGGATAGTTCTCGGCCTTGGCCTGTTGGTGTTTTTGGCCTTTTAGTATAAGGTTTAAATAGCACTTTCTCCCTTGCTTTTTTTGGTAAAAGTCTATAAAATAAGCCCATTATGTTAAAAAAACGCATTACTGTATTGATTATATTACTCATAGGTGTACTTGTGGGGTATTTCGTTTATCGGTCTGAATTATCACATAGAAATGTATTAAACGGAGCAGAAGAAACAAGATTATCTACCTATCCATTCAAGCTTGGGCTTGATCTTTCTGGGGGTACACACTTGGTCTACAGGGCTGATGTTAGTGGTGTGAAAGGGGGAGAAGTTGATGATGCAATGTCGTCACTACGTGATGTGATTGAGCGTCGAGTTAACCTTTTTGGGGTATCAGAGCCTGTTGTTCAAGTTCAAAATAGTGGATTTTCAAACCAAGGTGAAGAGCGCCTGACTGTGGATCTTCCTGGTGTAACTGATATTTCAAAAGCAGTAGAAATGATTGGTCAAACTCCACTTCTAGAATTTCGTACTGAAAGTGAAGCAAAACCAGAAGTAAAAATCGTAAACGGGCAAGCAGAAATTAATATGACTCCTCAATACAAAAACACAGAACTTACTGGACGATTTCTAGATAGAGCAGTGTTGGAATTTAACCCAAGTACAAATGAACCAATGGTCTCTCTTGTTTTTGATGAAGAAGGTGCAAAGCTTTTTGAAACAATAACACGAGAAAATGTTGGTAAAACTGTCGCAATCTATTTAGATGGTCAACCCATTTCTACTCCTGTAGTTAATGAAGCAATTTCCGGAGGCAAGGCCGTTATAAGTGGGAATTTCACCCCTAATGAAGCTAAATTGCTCGTTGGACGTTTGAATTCTGGTGCGTTGCCTGTACCAATAGAATTAATTTCTACAGAAACAATTGGGGCATCTCTTGGTACTCAGGCTGTACATGCTGGAGTTAAGGCCTCTCTTGTTGGTTTTATTGTTATTGCACTCTTTCTAATTCTTTGGTATCGATTGCCAGGACTTGTAGCAACAATATCTCTTTCGATTTACGGGGTTGTAATGTTGGCACTGTTCAAAGTTATTCCCGTGACATTAACAGCCGCAGGAATTGCAGGGTTTATTATTTCTATCGGTATCGCTGTTGATGCAAATGTCTTAATCTTTGAGCGTATCAAAGAAGAGCTTCGATCTAGTAATGACGTAGGGGAAGCTATTAAAAATGGATTCTCTCGTGCATGGTTTTCAATTCGTGATTCAAACACTTCAAGTATAATCACAGCGCTTATCCTATTTTGGTTTGGGACATCTCTTATTAAAGGGTTTGCTCTCACATTCCTTCTTGGGGTTATCGTATCAATGATTTCTGCGATATCTATCAGCCGACTTTTCCTATATGCATTAAACATTACCAAAACAAATAAAACCACACGTTTCTTATTCGGGTCGGGTTTTACGTCAGCTAATATGAAAAAATAATATGCCAATCATAAAACACAGAAAAAAGTTTGTCATCGTTTCTATCTTTCTTGTAATCTTTTCAATTATTTCAATCAGTTACTTTGGGTTGAATTTAGGAATCGATTTTAAAGGTGGGGCACAAATGGAAGTTACATATACGAGCGCTCGTCCAGAACAAGTAGCAATCGAAGAAGCGTTAAAACCACTTGCTTTCGGGGAAGCATTGATTCAACCGACAGGGGATGATGGTTACATTATCAAGACTCGAAGCCTTACAGAGAGTGAAAGAGTCAGTCTGCTTACAGCATTAGGTAAAGATGTGACTGAGAAATCTTTCACTTCCGTTGGTCCATCTGTTGGGACAGAGCTTGCGCGTAAATCTTTGATAGCATTTATCCTCGTTGCTCTTGGAATTATATTCTTTATTGCTTTTTCTTTCCGTAAAGTTTCAAAACCTGTTTCTTCTTGGAAGTATGGATTTATTGCTATTGTGACTCTTGTACACGACATAATTATCCCAGTAGGAATCTTTGCTGTAATATCTAGTATAGTTGGGACAGAAGTAGATACACTATTTGTTGTAGCAATTTTGACCATTCTTGGTCTTTCTGTTTCAGACACGATTGTTGTGTTTGACCGAATTCGTGAGAATATTCGGACGATGCATGGTAAAAGCTTCGAAGAAGTTGTTGGCACTAGTATAGAGCAAGTCTTTACTCGTTCAATCATGACATCATTGACTGTTATTTTAGTTCTCCTGTCACTTGTATTCTTTGGACCTAAGAGCACACGCGTATTTGCTATCATGCTTACAGCTGGTATGTTCTTTGGAACATATTCATCTATATTCCTCGCGTCTCCACTTCTAGTTCTAACAAAAGGCCAGAAAGATTTAAAGGCAACTGAATAGGGTTTCCTTAATATAGGATTCTTTGTTATACTTAATTCGTGTTAGTTTAATCATTAATTTAATTTTTCTATGTACATAATTTTAGGCATTATCGCAATAATCATAATTTGGTTTATTGTTGGTTACAACAGGTTTATAAGTCTTATCAACCGTGCAAAAGAAGCTTGGGCAGATATTGATGTTCAACTAAAGCGTCGATATGATTTGATCCCAAATTTAGTTAATTCAGTAAAAGGCTATGCTACACATGAATCCACTGCGTTTGAGAAAGTGACTGTTGCCCGTGCAGCTGCTATGGGCGCAAGAACAGCGGGGGAGCACTCAAAGACTGAAGCCGTACTTGGCCAAGCGATCACAGGACTATTTGGTATAGCTGAAGCCTATCCTGAATTGAAAGCCAATACAAATTTCCTAGAGCTTCAAAGAGAACTTTCAGATACTGAGAACAAGATTCAATCCGCACGCCGTTTCTATAATGGTAATGTGCGTGATTTAAATACAGGACTTCAACAATTCCCAGGTAATATAATTGGTGGTATTTTCAAATTTGGCCAAATGGAATTCTTTGACCTTGAAGAAGGTGATGTCGCGAAGAATCCAGTAGAAGTTAAATTCTAATAATATATTTATGGATACTAATTCAAAAATTAATACAGTGTTACTTCAAGTGGTACTCCTTATTTTAATCTGTATAATGATATTTATGATTTGGAATCGCAGGCATATAGAAGATGTATGCGGTCCAGTGCTTGAGCAAGTGAGTTTGCAAGCTTCAGCTTCTAAAGCTCAATAAACAAAGTAGTAAAAACAAAAAATACTATTACATCGGTAATAGTATTTTTTGTTTTTTAAATTGAAAAAGTGATATAATCGTGGTATATTTACTTCACAAATATGGACTTACTCAAAGAGATAATAGAAACATATGATTTACTTCCTTATATAAAGATACTTATTGGTATGTTTGTTATATCAAGATTTTTTAATTTAGTTACCTTTTTAGCAGAAACCAATAAAGACACTCCTCGAGTATTAAAAAATAAACCGATTATTACACAATACGATCCACCAGAAGAATTGTCACCGATTCATGTCGGTACAATTATAAATCGTCAAGTAGATGGCAACGACATTTCTGCGGTTATTATGGATTTAGTGGTAAGGGGATACATAGAGATTGGGTATCTTAATGACGGAAATGATCTTGAATTTAATATGATTAAGGATGGTCATGACTTAATAACCCCCGCAGATAAGGAAGTTTTTAAATTACTTTTTGCGTCAACTACTACTATGACCTTAAGTGCACTTAAAAGTTCAAACAAACCAACTCATTCAGCGATTAATACTATTATCGAGCAAACAGAGGATTACTTATGCTCAAAAGGCTATTTGTATGGTTACGCAAAATCTAGGTTTAAAAAATACTTTGAAATACCTTTGGGGATTTCTTCAGTTATTTTATTTTTTGCAATGTTTTTTTCTTTATTTTATATTCTTATGACGCCTGAAAAATTGTCTGATTTATATGTGTACCACAATGGGTACCCAATATTTATAGTCAGCACAATACTGTTTATTTCAACCAGTCATATATACAGAAGAATGAAGAATGTCTTAACAAAAAAGGGGATAGAAGCATATGCCCATATTCGTGGGTTTAAAATATTTTTAGAGAAAACACAAAAGGATCGTTTAGATTTTTTTAATTCTCCTGCAAACAAGCCCGCTACAATTGAACGTTTTTTACCTTATGCAATGGTACTTCATATTGAAAGTAAATGGTCAAAAATTTTTGAAGGTCTTTATAACCCTTCGAGCAACGAAGACCACTGAAATATATAGTTGTATTATTAAATTGAAAAAGTATATGGAAAATGCTATAGTAGGCTCACTATGGCGACATTGTATACACATCAATCGCAAAATATCCGCAAAACTTGGTTTTTAATGACTGTGTTTTTGATTATTGTTGTAGCTATTGGCTATGGATTTTCCTACTATTACAGTAATCCTTACATTCTTTATATTTTCTTTGCATTTAGTTTGGCGATGAATATTTTTTCATATTGGAATTCGGACAAAGTTGCGATCAAGCTTTCAGGCGCCGTACCAGCTGATCCTAGGCAATTTAGTGAGCTTCATAATATCGTGGAAAATCTGAGCATTACCGCCGGCTTGCCAAAGCCAAAAGTTTTTGTAATCAATGATAGTGCGCCAAATGCATTTGCGACAGGGCGCGACAAAGATCACGCCGCGGTTGCAGTGACTACTGGATTATTGCAAATTCTTGACCGGAGTGAGCTTGAAGGCGTAATAGCACATGAATTATCTCATATTGGTAATAGGGATATTCTGATTTCGACAGTTGCAGTAGTCCTAGCTGGATTTATTACTATTGTTGCTGATATTTTTATCCGTTCACAATTTTTTGGGGGAAGTCGAGATAGTGACAATAAAGGTGCTGGTATCCTGATGATCGTGGGGATTGTCTTGGCAATTTTAGCGCCCATTTTTGCTACCCTCATACAGCTCTCTATTTCACGCAAAAGGGAATTCCTCGCTGATTCATCAGGTGCGCTTTTGACTCGTTATCCTGAAGGTTTGGCCAATGCGCTTCGCAAAATTTCTCAATATTCACAACCAATGAAGAAAGCGAGCAAGGCTACTGCACACTTATTTATTTCAAATCCTTTTGGAAGTGGTAAAATAAAAAGTCTTTTTGCTAGTCATCCGCCTGTTGAGGATAGAATTAAAGCACTTTTGAATAGGGGATAAAATTTTGCCAAGACTGCATTTCTCTAGTACTATACTCCTAGATGTTCTTTGCATTACGGAGCATTTTATTTTTATGAATGCTCCTTATCCCTTCAAATGAAAGTTTGAAGGGGAATGGAGACGTCGCATAGCGGTCTAGTGCACTACCTTGGAAAGGTAGCAGGGTGTTACAGCCCTCGGGAGTTCGAATCCCCCCGTCTCCGCTTTCAAAATTATGAAAAACAAAACAAAAATTTTAATACTCGGTGGGGGATTTGGGGGGCTGTATACCTACCTTAATTTGAAGCACCATTTCAATTGCGACGACATAGATGTTACGATTGTGAATAGGACAAATTACTTCCTTTTTACACCAATGCTACATGAAGTGGCAACTGGTGGATTGGCGCATCATCAGGTTGTGGAATCTATCCGCCAGGTGATTTACAAGAGCAAAGCCAATTTATTGGTGGCAGAAATTGAATCAATAAATCCAAAAAATCAAATCGTCAAAACTTCGATGGGGGAAATACAATATGATATATTGGTTGTTGCCACGGGTTCAACAACTAACTTTTTCAATACAAAAGGCGCCGAGGAATATTGCCTCACTCTCAAAGATTTAGAAGATGCGATTAAAATGCGCGAGAATTTTATCAACACTTTCGAAAAGGCAAGTACGATAAAAGCTTCGGAGAAGCGTAAAGAGGAACTATCTTTTTGTTTTATTGGAGGAGGTCCAACGGGGGTGGAGCTTGTAGCAGAGACCGCCGAGTTGTTCCTTAAAACTTTTTCCCAGTACTATCAAAATTTGATTGACCCCAAAGAGGTTTCTATTCATTTGGTAAATAAAAGCCCAGAAATATTAGGAATGTTCCATCCAATCTTGCGCAACAAGGCTTTGAAAGTTTTGCAATCCAAAGGGGTAACGGTGATGGGTAATACTGGGGTAAAGGAGGTTTTGAATGATGGTGTAGTCCTCGAGGACGATACAATTTTAAAGGCTAAACATATAATCTGGACAGCTGGGGTCAAGCCGAACACTCCCACCTTTACCGAATTCGTAAACTTGGATCAAGGGAAAAGAATAAAAGTAAATAAATTTTTACAAGTTCCAGAATTTCCAAATATTTTTGCTCTTGGTGATGTGGCAAGCTTTGAAGCTAGTGATGGAAGAGCTTTGCCTATGCTTGCGCAAATTTCCGTAGCGCAAGGGAAAACCGTTGCCAAAAATATAAAGCATTTTGTCTCACAAAAAATCCTCCTGTCTTTCGTATACAAACCTCAGGGCGAGCTCGTATCTCTTGGTCATGGGCAAGCTGTAGCCAATATAATGGGGGTGAGATTTTATGGACGATTTGCATGGTTCCTGTGGCGTACGATATACCTCTTTAAATTTATTTCCGGTGCAAAGAAATTGAAGATTGCGATGGATTGGACTATTAACATTTTTTATCCAAGGGATATTACTAAATCTTAATTATGAGTCATCAGGGTATATCTTGGGATCGCGAATATAAAAAGCCGAAATTAATGACCGGTGGTGATAAGCCTCAGGCCGATACTTTACGCTTTTTAAAATTTTTGAAAAAAGAACAAAAATATAAAGTGGAAAGTAAAAATATATTGGATCTTGGTTCAGGTACAGGCCGTAATGCAAATTATTTAGCAAGTTTGGAGAATAATGTAATTGGAATAGAGATTTCGGAAACTGCCTTGAAAATTGCTCAAGAGCGAGCTTTTTATAATGGAGTAGAGGTAGATTATCGACTGGGTGATATTGGAAGTAAATATGACATTCCAAATGAATTTGTCGATATTATTTTAGATATTACATCGTCCAATTCGCTCGATGAACAAGGCAGGGAAGTTTATTTGAAAGAGATGCATCGAGTTCTTAGAAAGGATGGCTATGTATTTGTTCGTGCCTTATGCAAAGATGGCAATGTGAATGTGAAAAATCTTTTGAAGTTAAGCCCAGGGAAAGATTACGATACTTATTATATGAAGGACTTAGACTTAACAGAAAGAGTCTTCAGCAAGGTTGATATTGTGGAAATGTATTCCAAATATTTTAATATTTTACACTTAGAAAAGAAAACTGGTTATGCAAAAGTTGCGAGCAAGCTCTACAAGCGGGATTATTGGATAATGTATTTACAAAAATAATATGGCACAAATTAAAACAAAGGAACAAATAAAAAAGGTAGCGCAAGCGTGCAAAATCACCGACCAGATTTTTGCAAAAATTATCAAGAACTTTTATTTCAAGACCGAGAATGAATTGAAAGCTTTTATCTTGCAAGAAATTAAAAATCGCGGCCTCAAACCAAGCTTTGACCCAATTGTCACTTCGGGTGGGCGTGCAGGGAATGAAATCCATCCGCAATCAACCGATTCCAAATTGAAAGGATTCGTGATTATAGATATGGGTGTAATTTATGAAAAATATATGTCCGACATGACCCGCACAATATATATGGGCACGCCAACTCTGAAAGAAAAACAAATATATAATAAATTACTGATCTCCCAAGTCAGCGCAATCCAAAATGTAAAAGACGGCGCGAATGCCGGCATGATTGATGCATATACCCGCGAGTTCTTGGGGAAAGATGCAAAATATTTTATCCATATGCTAGGGCATGGGGTAGGGACAAAGATTCATGAAGAGCCGAAATTGTATTACAAACTTACCAAGCCAACATTGAAAGCTGGAATGATAATAACAATCGAGCCAGGATTGTATGTCAAAAATCGCTATGGCATAAGAATAGAAGACACCCTAGAAGTCACCAAAAAAGGCTTTAAAATACTAACCAAATCCCCGAAGGAACTAATTTGGATAAAGTGATATAATAATATACATAAATATGCCTGAATTTAAAGAGCCAAATCTAAACAGTCAATCATTCAAGAGCTTTTTTGATGCTTGTCTTTCTACAGGTCAGGATCCTGAAGAGTATGCAAAAAATAATGGTGTTGATATGAAAAGCGCGAAATTTTTCAATGAACTGCGAGAGTGGAGTAAGGAAACTTCAGGCCAAAGAGATTACAAACGAGATATGCTTTTGTATAAAATTACTCAAAATAGTAATGGTTGTTGTCATATAGATTGTGGTGGTCCAACCTGTTCAAGAAAAATGTTTGATGATATCTTAGAAAAACCTCATCCGCTCATTGAACAAAATTTAGAAATACTTGGAGAAGTAATTAAATCAAAATCTGTATTTTTATTTTCAAAACCAAAAATCATCACGAATATTCTCGGGGAAATATTTAAAAACAAATTTTCTCCTGAAGAAATTATACGAGTAACAGAATTATTAAATTCTGTTAAAAAGCTTAGTATTGAAAATAGTAACGATGATAATCCATATACTTCAAGGGATTTTAAAAAATTAGGAGAAACATCAGATAAATATATTGAAAAAATTAATAAAACAATTTCCGACTAGGAGAATAGAAATATGAAAATCGGTATATTTGATTCGGGGTTGGGGGGATTGCTTGTGTTACAACACTTGCGGAAAGAGTTGCCACAATACGACTATGTGTTTTTTGGCGATCAGGCCAATGTGCCTTATGGCAATAAAACTGTCGATGAGTTGATGGGATATGCCAAAAAGGCTCTGACGCATTTATACAAAGAGGAAAATTGCAAAATGGTCTTGCTCGCTTGCAATACAACAAGCTCCACA
This sequence comes from uncultured Candidatus Saccharibacteria bacterium, assembly GCA_964580855.1. Classification (GTDB taxonomy): domain Bacteria; phylum Patescibacteriota; class Minisyncoccia; order Phycocordibacterales; family UBA9973; genus UBA8515. The sequence continues at coordinate 8,681 of CAZOLF010000007.1, read as the reverse complement.
ATTTATGATGATTTACGAAAGTGGGTAGAAAGTGAATTTCCCGAACGGTTGCTTTTCGGAGTGGTCCGGCCGACAGTTGAACATCTCAAAGATAAAGACTCAATTGTATTTTTCGGCACACGGAGGACAGTCATGTCGCACGCTTACAAGAATGCTTTCCCCGATGCACAAAATGTTTTCGAGATTGCTATGCCGGAGCTCGCGACGATGATTGAAAATGGTGGAGAAACACTGCGATATATTTCTTTGTTTAAGGAATTAATTCCGAAAGATATAAAGACAGGCGCGCTCGTGTGTACGCACTATGGAATTGTCAAAGATCAATTCAAACAAATTTTCCCGCAAATTACGGAGTGGGTACTGCAAGAGGAAATTATTCCTGAGAAATTCAAAACTTATTTCATGGAAAAGTCAGAAAGAGAAGATAATTTATCCAAAGGATCCTCGGTCAAAATATTACTTTCAGCCGATAACACCGTCTTTCGCAAATTCGTAAAAGAGTGGTTTGGCGATTTAGAGGTCAATGTAATTAATGTATAATACTCATATGAATAGTCAGACTTTTGAAGAAGGGTATAAGAAATTGAATAAGGCTCAGAAGGAGGCTGTAGATGGGGTAGAGGATGGCCCTGTGATGGTTGTGGCGGGCCCTGGGACAGGCAAGACCAAGATCTTAACTCTTCGTATAGCCAATATTTTGGATAAAACTCAGGCAGATCCAGAGAGCATTTTGGCCCTTACTTACACCACAGCAGGTGTGATTGCAATGCGGGAAAGATTGCTCGAGACAATAGGCGACAGAGCTTACAGAGTCAACATTTTTACCTTTCACGCATTTTGCGATCATATAATCAAGGAATTCTCTTTTTATTTTAAAGAGCTAGAAGAGGCACGAGTTGTCAGCGACCTGGAAAGAGTGGAAATTATTGAATCAATAATTAAAGAAAATAAATTTGAAAATCTTGTAACTTTTCATGATGAGTTTTCCTTTCTGAATAAAATCACCGATGGAATACTTGCGATAAAAAAGGAGGGCTTGAATCCAGAGGAGTTTATGGAAAAGTTAGGGGGGTGGAAGAAGGAGCTTCTATCAAGCGATGACCTGTATTACAAGAGGCAATTCGGCGAATTCAAAAAGGGGGATATCAAGCCTGCCGAAGAAGAAAAAATAAACAAGAAGATCGCAAAGGCCGAAGAGCTCGGCAAAATATTTTCTTTGTATCAATCAATTTTGAAAAAGCGTGGGCTGTATGACTTTTCCGATATGATCCTTTATGCCAAAGAGGAACTCGCAAAGAATAAAGATCTCAAATCTGATATGCAAGAAAAGTATCAGTATATCCTTGTCGATGAACACCAAGATACCAATGAAGGGCAAAATGCCCTGATTGAATTGCTGACTGATGCTCCGCATTTGAATGGCCGGCCGAATTTATTTACTGTAGGTGATGAGAAGCAATCTATCTATCGATTCCAAGGCGCAAGCGCGGAAACATTTTCACGATTTAATAATCTGTACAAAGATATTAAATCGATTACTCTTTCGGAGAATTATCGCTCGACTCAAAATATTCTAAATGGAGCGCATAGCTTGATTGTTAAATCCAAAGGCCTCGAAGCGAGCGCGGAACTCCATTCAAATATTGAAGAAAATTCCAAAATAAATGTTTATGAATTCTCCAATTATAAATTCGAGCTTCTATACATGGCTCTCGATATTCAAGCAAAGATTAAAGAGGGAGTTGCCCCAAGTGAGATTGCTGTGTTGTACAGAGCCAATAAAAATGTTGTAGATATCAAAACCATTTTAGATTTCTATCAAATTCCGTATACGATATTTTCTACAGATAAAATCCTAGATGATCCGAATATTCGGAATCTTGTGTATCTCCTAAAGGTCATATTCAACCCCAATGATGATTACAATTTAGGCAAAGTCTTTTTTGCCAAGTTTTTGAATTTTGATGCGTATGATGTTGTACGAATAATGGATAAATACAAATCTCTGCGCAAAGAGGAGAAGAAGCATATCTTTGCAATTATTGACGACAAGAAGGTTATGAAGGAGATCGAAGTTAAAAATGTATTGGTTTTTTCACACTTTGCCGAAATAGTAAAAGAATTAAAAGTGGAATCTTTGAATCAAAATTTCCCCGACTTCTTTAAAATCTTTTTGGAGAAAATTGGGTATC
>CAZOLF010000007.1:0-6479 GCA_964580855.1 uncultured Candidatus Saccharibacteria bacterium | reverse complement strand
GTATCTTCAATATATGATTAATTCGACAGACAGCAGACTCCAGCTTCAAAAGCTCGATAAACTTTTCGACGAAATAAAAAGGCAGGATCAAACTAAAAAGGAATATGGCCTCGCGGATTTTGTATACTTTGTTGATTCATTTGCCAAATACAATCTTGATATCAACAGCACTGACCCGGAAATTATCGAAGGCGTGTCGCTCATGACAGCTCACGGCTCGAAAGGTAGGGAATTTGAGCATGTGTATATAATCAATTCTACAAGGAAATCTTGGGAGAATCGGCGCGGAGGTGGAGGAAGTATTACATTACCGATTTATCAGTACGATGGGGATTTGGAAGACGAAAGAAGGCTTTTCTATGTGGCGATGACTCGTGCAAAAAAATCTCTTTCAATTTCCTTTGCGCGAACAGACAATGACGGAAAAGAGCACGAAGAATCCGAATTTGTAAAAGGGATTGAGGCTTCCTTCAAGCATGAGCAAAATATGAAGGATTTCGAAGAGAAGAATATCGATCGATTGGCAGAATTTATGAATTCCGAGAATCGCTCGGCGTCACTGTTTGAGCCAGAATATATCCGCCAACTATTTTTCCAAAGGGGATTGAATGTATCTGCGCTAAATAATTATCTAGATTGCCCTAAAAAATATTTTTATAAAAATCTTATCCGGATTCCAGATTTGTATCCCAATAGTATGAAGTTCGGTAGCATTATCGACTTTGCATTGAATAACTTTTTCGAAAATTCCAAGAAGGCTTCACGGATTCTTTCACGAGAAGTTCTACTCGAAGAATTTGAAAAGGGGTTGTGGAAATTTAATTTACCCGAAAAAGATGAAGATAAATTTAGAGAAAGGGGGGCGAAGGCACTCAAAGAATATTATGACGAATATGCTAGCAGTTGGACAACTAAAGTAAGCATGCAAATGCGTATTGAAAGAGAATTTGAATTGGATAGTAAAGATATCCTAAAGCTCAGTGGTGTCTTGGATAAGATCGAATATGTAGATGACCTCTTTTCGCCTAATATCAATGTTGTTGACCACAAAACAGGGAAGACTTTTTCGGAAAAGACGAAGGAACAAAAAGCTGATTACGAAAGGCAATTGATATTTTATAAATTACTTTTGACCAATTATCCTAAAAAAGATTTCAATGTGAATAAAAGCACGCTTGATTTTATTGAGAAAAGTAAAAAAGGGAAATTTGAGCAGTACTCTATGAATGTGACCGAAGAGCATGTTGATAAACTGAAAGAGGAGATCAATCTATGCGCAAGCGAAGTCATCTCTATGAAATTTTTGGGAAAAGGTTGCAATAAAAAGGACTGCGAATGGTGCCAAATAGGGAATTAAGCCTTATTTTATAAGTATTGACAAAACAGGCCATATTGTGCTATAGTTTAAACAACAAAATAGAACAAAATGTACAAAGCAACAGATTTATCCCAGTTAAAAACAGAGGAAGAAGTGAAAAAATTTATGGATGATTTATGTAAGTATCTCGATACTAACCCTAAAGAGGTCGATTTTGATGAATTGCTATTAATTCGAACAGCTTTTATTGAGCATCCAATGAATCTCACTAAAGAGACACACTACACCTTTGATTTCACTTTAAACGAAATCAAGCCTGGTATATCCATGGGTGGTTTTATGTGAAAAACTTTCAATTGAATTTAAATAAAGGCTCGCTGAATACCGCGGGCCTTTTATTTTATCCCATTATCAAGAAAGCCAAGGTAAAAGCCTATAGCTAGGAATACCACGAGGATTATTATTAAGAAAATTTTTGTTTTTGAATTCACAGGCCTATTATAGCACGCAAAAATTGATGTGATATAATATGCGAATATGGGTTACATACATGGACACAATGTTTCATTTGATAAGTCACACGATGGTTTGAGGAAAGCAGCTTACCATCTAGAGCATGAGATGAGTTCTGATAGAAGAGAGGAACTTTTTAAGAAAGCAAAAGAATCTGCCGAAAAGAAATCTCATTTTGAGATTTCTGGATATGGACACTTTAAACTCAAGCGTGAAAACGGCCAATATATAATTGCCAAGAGTGACAACTATTAAAATATTTTTATATTGAAAAAAGCCCTTAAAAAGGGTATATTTATCATATGGAATCTGAAAAAGGCACTTTGCACCCATTGACCCTCTTGGCAGAAGAGGCTTATTCTGTGTTCAATAATCTAGGATTCGAGGTTGCTATGGGCCCAGAGCTTGAAACAATTTGGTACAATTTCGATGCACTTAATGTACCCAAGGATCATCCGGCTCGTGATATGCAAGATACATTTTATATTAAAAATAATCCTGACTTAGCATTACGTACTCACGCAACGAATTCGACTGCTCGTTCGCTTAAAAAAATGGCAGAAAACGGGCAAACGGAAGGAGCATATATTTCAATTGGTAAAGTTTTCCGAAATGAATCGACCGATGCAACACACGAAATGCAATTCTATCAGATAGATGGCTTTATTGTTGGAGAGAACATAAATCTTTCTAATATGAAAGCAGTGTTGATAGAATTTTATAAAAAAGCACTTGGTGAAAATATTGAAATAGAATTCCGACCAAGTTTCTTTCCTTTTACCGAGCCGTCTGTGGAAGTTCATGCCAAATTTAATGGCAAGTGGCTCGAGATGATGGGTGGGGGAATGTTGCATCCAAATGTTTTGCGCAACGCCGGACTCGATCCAGAGAAGGTTCAAGGGTTCGCCTTTGGTGGAGGACTTGATCGTATTGCAATGATCCGTTGGAATATTCCTGATGTTCGATTATTTTACCAAGGAGATTTAAGGCTTAATCAATTTTAAAATTTATGTCAATTTGGAAAAAAATTCTAGTAGTAGTGTTTGGTGTATGGCTCCTTTTCTATAAGCCATTTGTATTGTTTAATCATCCACATGACCCAAACAACATACTTTCTTGGGTACAATTTGGCATAGGAGTATTTGTTGTTATTTTAATAATAGCTTTCTTTTTACAAGATAAAAAACAAAAAAATGAAAATAAGTTATAACTGGCTCAAATGGTATATACCCGATGCTCCCGATGCTGAAAAATTGCACGATATTTTGACATACCATTTAACGGAAGTTGAGGGTATGGATAAATTACCCGACCCCGCCTCTGGCGGTGCAAGTAATGATACTATTTTAGATATCAATATTTTGCCGAATCGTGCGCATGATTTACTTTCGCATAGTGGAGTTGCTCGTGAGCTTTCTGGGCAACTTGGGGTCCCCTTTACAGATCCGACAAAAACTTATACAGACATAATAGCAAAAAAGGAAATTCAGAAAACAAATTTATCGATAGATGTTCGTACTGAGAATTGCCGTCGTTTTACTGCCAGAATTATCCGCAATATTAAAGTCGGCCCAAGTCCTGAGTGGGTGGTCAAGCATTTAGAGAGTATTGGCTCACGCACTATCAACAATATAGTGGATGCGACAAATTTAGTAATGTTTAATTGTGGTCAGCCCACACATGCATTTGATTTGCGTAAATTTAATGATGAAAAAGTTGTTGTATCTAATGCCAAAGATGACGAAGAGCTCAAGCTCGTAGGGCGTGAAGGAATAGTGGCTAAATTAAAAAGTAACGACATAATAATATCCAATAATAATAACGAAACTTTGTCACTTGCAGGGATAAAGGGCGGTGTCAATTCCGGCGTATCTCTCGACACAACAGATTTGATACTTGAAGTTGCCAATTTCAATCCGACAAGTATCCGTAAAACTGCTCGTCGCATCGGAGTACTTTCAGATTCTGCAAAGAGGTTCGAGAACGATTTGTCTCCCGAGTTGTGTATTTTTGGGATGCTTGAACTTACAGCATTGATCTGCGAGATGTGCCCAGATGCAGTTGTCGAGGAAGTAGTCGGGTATTATCCCAATCCACAAAAAGAAAAGACAATTTCTTTTACAACAGATTTTATAAATAAAAAAGTAGGTGGCAATATAACAACTCTAGAGGTAGAGCAAATACTCAAAAATTATAATTTTACATACAAAAATGACAATGGTTCATTTGAGGTTGTTGTACCAAGCTCAAGACTTGATTTAGAGAATCCAATCGACATGGCAGAAGAAATCGGCAGAATATATGGCTACGATAAATTAATACCGAGTATGCCAAAGATTTCTTTCGAGCCAAAGCAAAATGAAACATATCAAAAAATTCTTGCTGTTCGAAGCCATTTGATAAATGAAGGTTATAGAGAAGTAATGACTTATGCATTTGGCAAAAAGGGCGATGTAGAAGTCTTGGCGAGCGCTTCTGACAAGAATTTCCTGAGGACAAATCTAACCGATGGGCTGAAAGCAAGCTTTGAATTGAATCGCCTTAATGCACCGCTCTTAGGAATTGATATAGTAAAAATTTTCGAAATTGGTACCGTGTTTAAAAAAGATAAAGAAGAAATTCATGTTGCATATGCAAACAAAAAAGAAATAAAAGAATTAACTCTCGATGAATATATCATAAATAATAATTTGGATTTAAATAATAAATCAATAAATTATAAACTAGAATCTAGAACATTCAACCCCTGGAGCGTATACCCATTCATTACCCGCGATCTTTCATTGTGGGTAAATAGTGATAGTGATAAAGATATTGTTTTGGAAATTATAAAAACTGCAGGTGGAAATTTATTAATTTCTGAACCAAAAATTCTAGATAGATTCGAGAAGGATGGCAAAATTTCTTTTGCATTTCGTATGGTATTTCAATCACACGAGCGTACATTATCCGACTCTGAAATAGGGGAAATTATGGAAAAAATCACGCAAGAAATTCAAAAAAATAATAATTTCCAAATTAGGTAATTTCTATCCACAATTTTCTTCGCTTTTTGTTTACTTTTCCTTGTAAAATAAGGTATACTATACGTGTGTAATGGGCTCATTCGGCCTAAAAATCATGCAAAGGAACCTTATAAAAAACTTACTACGGAAACACTCGTCAAAAAAATTATTTTTTAGAAATTTTGCTTTTTTCTTTGCACTCTTTGCTGTTGCCGGTGGTTTTATTTTTCAAAATGTTTACGCGGCTGTTGGGGTGCCAACAATTCTACACCATCAAGGGCGATTACTAGACTCATCTGGTAATTTACTTGGTGGTGCATCGAGTACAGATAATTACTGTTTCCGTTTTTCACTTTATGATGCGACAAGCGGTGGGACCAAACTCTGGCCAGCTGGTACGCCAAGCAAAATGCTCGCCGATGTTCAGAATGGAATTTTAAATATTGATATTGGAGACACATCAGTAGGTGGAGATACATTGGATTTTGATTTTAATTCAACTGATGAAGTTTATTTGAATGTTGAAGTTGCCGATTCTATATCAAGTTCTTGTGCAAGTGTTTCAACTTTCGAAACATTATCTCCACGTCAAAGAGTAGTATCAAGTGGTTATGCAATCAATTCAAAAACAGTTGGTGGATTTACTCCATCTCAAACTCCAACTGCAAACCAAGTCCCAGTTCTAAATGGAAGTGGTAATTTATCTATGGCTGGAAGTGGTGCTTTTGGTGGACTTTCTCTAACTCTCGGCTCTGATGCAACCGGAGACATGTTTTACAGAAATGTTTCTGGAAATTTTGCACGACTTGGAATTGGTACAACTGGGCAGGCATTGATTGTAAATGGTTCTGGGCTTCCATCATGGAGCACACTCTCTGGTGGAGGTAATGCTCTGACCACAAATCCACTTTCACAATTTGCATCAACTACATCTCTACAATTAGCAGGTGTCATTTCAGACGAGACAGGAACAGACGAACTTGTTTTTGCAAATAGCCCAACATTTACTGACGATATAAACTTGGCAGCTGCAGGAGTAAGGTTTACCGGTGCAGACGGAGTGCTCACATTGCTTGGTCTTGGAAATGGTAACGACGAAGATTTAAGTATCGACTTAGACAATGCAACCGCAAACACTGTTGCCGTTTCTTCATCTACTGGTGTAACAGATCTTGATTTGGGTACGATTGATATCAATACTGATACCCTCGACTTAACTGGTACTGGTACACTCAATGGCCTTGATGCCATCGACGCGACAACAGAGACAACGTTAGAAGCAGCTCTAGATTTGCAAGACATTGCAGGCGCTATCACTGATTCTCAAGTCCCAAACAATATCACAATCGATCTTGCAACACTTGCTTCAACTGTTACTGTTGTTGACTCTACAGATGCAACAAGTTTTGTCGCAATATTCGATTCTGCTACAGGATCATTGGCTACCAAAACGGATGGAGGGCTACTATATGATGCAAGTACAGGAACACTAGCCCCAACAATACTTTCAACTGCAACACTTAATTCTGTCACAACAATTGATGCAACAACAGAGTCTACAATTGAATCTGCAATTGATACATTATCTAACTTAACTGGTCTAACTGACTCACAAATATCTGACACATTAACAGCATCAATAT
>CAZOLF010000006.1:20314-26848 GCA_964580855.1 uncultured Candidatus Saccharibacteria bacterium | reverse complement strand
ATTATGTCCCCCTCATGTTCAGATATAATCATTAATGCCTCTTCTAGTTTGGGAACAGTGCTACAAAGGAAAACTCTATCCGAAGAACCTGAAGATACTGGCTTGACCACCCAAAATGGGGGCATTTTCTTGAAAGTTTCAACTGCGAAAAAATGCATATACTCACGCCGTGATAAATCTGTATTGGAAGTTCGCCAGTCTGGCACAACTATACAAGCAGGGGTTTGGAAGTTGTATTTTGCAAATTCATTCTTTGCTAAAAGTTTGTGCATACCCAAAGCTGAGGCAAAAGCCCCAGAACCTGTATACGGAATAGACCACTGATCAAGTTCCTGCTGAACTTTGCCATCTTCACCATAAGATCCATGAAGTGCATTCCAAATTACATCTACCATCGTATGAATCTTCTCAAGATTAGTTGGTAATCCATTTACATGCCACGCGCCATTTTTGTCCACTAGAATATCTATCGCCTTGTAATTGTCTTGCATGTTTTCCGCGCGCAAAACCGAAAGGACTTCTGCCCCGGTTTTCAAAGAAACATCATATTCCCTACTTGGTCCCCCACGCAAAACTCCAACTCGTATCATGCTCTTATTTTAGCATATTCTTGCGACTTTTTTGTCTATAGAATGTAATTGCAAATCGATGCGCCTCACTATTTGCGAGCAAGATTGATTTTTTGTATTTTTTAATTATTTGCTCATTACCCAATATTGCCTTTGGTTTGTGGCGCTCATCTTTTACAACACCAACTATTGGAATACCAAATTGGTAGCGACTGAGCACTTGCTTGGCGACATTTACCTGTGCTGTACTACCATCTACAACTACCAAATTTGGCAATCCCCATTCGGTATGCCTGAATCTTCGGGAAAGTATTTCCTCTAATGCTCCTGTATCATTCGAATTCTTTTGCGTACGGATTATAAACTTCTTGTATTCGCTCTTCTCTGGTTCCCCATCTGTAACAACAGTCATCACGCCCACCATATTTTGCCCCGACATATGCGCCACATCATAAGCTTCAATTCTGAAGGATTTTGCGGAATAATCAAAATTGTCGCGCTTAACCCTCTCTCCGGGGGCTCCGACACGACTCCAATTTTGTTCATTCCGCGAAAATCCTATATCTTCTTTTATTAAAGCCACATCATTTATATGTTCAAGTGCGAAAATTTGTTTCTTAATTTCATTAGCACGTTCGAATTGCATTTTTTTCGCACAAGCATTCATTTCTTTCTTTAAGTCCGAGATAATTTTCCCTTTCTTGCCCTCAAAAAATAAAATTAAATTTTTTAAATTATTTTTGTAATTCTCGGCTGGCACAAGCGCGAGTTGTTTGTAAAATTGCACATTTTGCTTTTTACTAGATTGATCATCAAAAAATGGGAAAATTCTGCGCACAATTTTAAGTGCTGTACGCAATTGTAAACCATTTGGGAATGGGCCAAATACTTTTTTATATTGACTTTTATCCAAACTTCGCCCACGAATGATTAAGACCTTTGAAATTTTATCTTTTGTAATACAAACATAATTGAAACTTTTATTATCTTTCTCTTTTGTATTATATTTCGGCTGATGTTTTTTTATCAAATTCGCTTCCAATATCAAAGCTTCCAAAACACTATCTGTCTCGACGAATTCGATCTTTTCAGCTTTTGTAACCATATCGACAAGTAGTGGCCCACGAGTCGCAATCAAGTCCCGCCCAAAATAGCTCTGCACCCGAGAGCGCAAAGATGTAGCCTTGCCAATATAAAGGATTCTGGTTTTAGCCTTGAAAATATAAACCCCTGGCTTATCCGGCAATTTCAATTTTTTAATATATTGAACTTTCATAATCTAGAAATTATTTTTTTCTAAGAACTTTCTTCAAATATTTACCAGTATGCGATTTAGGATTATTGGCTACTTGCTCTGGGGTACCACTTGCTACAATTTTGCCTCCACCAATCCCACCTTCTGGACCGATGTCTATAACATAATCAGATGATTTGATTATATCCATACTGTGCTCAATCAATACAACCGTATTGCCTTTATCTACCAATTTATTTAAGACCTCAAGTAATTTCGCGACATCATCATAGTGGAGTCCAACTGTCGGCTCATCGAGAAGATAAATTGTCTTCTCTGTATGCGTACGATAAAGCTCACTAGATATTTTCACACGTTGCGCTTCCCCGCCGGAAAGTGTTGTCGCACTCTGCCCTAGTGTGACATATCCAAGACCCACATCCATCAATGTTTTAACTCTGTCGTAAATTGCAGGAATATCTTCGAAGAATACAACTGCATCTTCGACAGTCATTTGCAAAATTTCATAAATATTTTTCTTTTTATATTTTACTTTCAAAGTTTCTTTATCGAAACGCTTGCCTACACACATCACAAGTCACATACACAGTCGGTAAGAAGTGCATTTCGACAGCTATCTCGCCATTACCTTCACAAGCTTCGCAACGCCCACCTTTAACATTAAAAGAAAATCTATTGGACTTCCACCCACGCAAACGCGCTTCATCGCTCGCCGCGAAAATATCTCGGATATGAGTAAAGCTCCCTGTATATGTCGCAATATTGGATCGTGGCGTACGCCCGATTGGTGATTGATCTATAAGGATTGCACGGGAAATATATTCAGTGCCTGTAAATGATGCGCAATTGTAAGTCTTTGCACTACGGAATTTTCTTTCAAGTCGTGCTTGCAAATTTTTGAACAAAATCTCATACATGAATGAACTCTTGCCCGAGCCGGATACGCCAGTAATGGAAACCATTTTGCCGAGTGGAACTTCGGCATTCAAATTATCAATATTAAAAACTTTACCACCGACAATTTTCAAACTGCCTTTATCTTTTTCACGTCGTTTTTCTGGAACGGGAATTACAGCTTCGTTGCGTAAATATGCGAGTGTACGAGATTTCGAAGGATTTGTTTTGGCCGTAAGTAATTTATCCAAATAATCCGCCACAATTACTTGACCGCCATGCACCCCTGCCTTTGGCCCAATGTCTATAATATAATCTGATGCAAAAATTGTATCTTCGTCGTGCTCTACTACGATAATCGTATTACCAAGGTCCCGTAGGTCCTCGAGTGTCCGTATAAGGCGCTCATTGTCCCTCTGGTGCAATCCAATCGTCGGCTCGTCGAGAACATACAAAGCACCCACCAAACGGCTCCCCAATTGGCTGGCAAGGCGTATACGCTGACTTTCTCCGCCAGAGAGCGTATTGGCTTTACGATTTAGCGACAAATAATCCAACCCAACATTAAGTAGGAATTGGAGTCGTGCATCGATTTCATTAATAACGATTTTTGAAATTTCTTTTTCTTGAGCTGTTAATTCTAATTCATAAAAAAAGTTTTGTGCTTGCTCTATAGAGAAACCAGTAATATTTACAATATTTACTTTATTCTTCTTTCCTAAATAAACATGTAGTGCTTCTACGCGTAGTCGCGCGCCTTTGCACACTTCACAAGCTTCATCTCCGCCGAAATATTTGCTACCTAATCCATTACACTCAGGGCACGCACCGTATGGCGAATTGAAAGAGAATAGTCGTGGCTCGATTTCAGGGAAAGAGAATCCATCATTTGCACATGCGAATTTCGCCGAAAGCAAAAACTCAGACGCATTTTCGGGCGTCGTAAGAGATGCAGAATCGGAGTCGTGTCGGAGCCCCCGCAGAGAGGGTAAAGCGCGAGGATTCTGCTTCTCTTTCGACGCCCTATCTGAGTTTTTCTTTTCGTCTCCGAATTGCACCAATACCAATCCTTCACTTTCCAAAAGTGCTCTTTCAACTGCTTCCGACAATCTCATCCGTGCGTCATCAGCATTATCCTTGAACTCATGTAACTGAAAAGAATCTACAAGTACATCAATGTCATGTTGTTTTGTTTTTGAAATATCTATACGGTCGCGCAAGCTTTTCATCTCGCCATCTAATCGTACTTTCTGATAGCCTTTGCCGAGTAAATCATAAAGTAATTGATAGTATTCCCCTTTACGCCCGCGAACTACTGGACTATAAATTGTAATTGGGGTTTCGTTCCATTCGACTCCCATTACTTTCCTTTTATTTTCTTTTCCGTAATTTTTAACTTTATCGAGAATAAAATTTATGATTTCTTCATTTGAAAGTCTTTTTATTTCTTCTCCGCATTGTGGGCAATGTGGCCGGCCAATACGCGCATACAATACACGCAAGTAATCATATATTTCTGTAATTGTCGCTACTGTCGAGCGTGGATTATTGGAGCGGGATTTCTGGTCGATTGATATTGCTGGTGAAAGACCTGTGATCTCGTCTACATCAGGCTTGGGCATTTGATTTAGAAATTGGCGAGCGTATGCAGATAGACTTTCTACATATCGGCGTTGTCCTTCAGCGAAAATTGTATCGAAAGCAAGAGATGATTTGCCCGAGCCTGACATACCAGTAATAGCCACCATTTTATTCCGTGGCATTTCTACATTTATATTTTTCAAATTGTGCGTCCGTGCACCTTTGACTATAATTTTGTCTATTGGTTCGTGTTTTTTCATATAAATTTGCCTCACCCCTGCCCCTCTCCATAGTACTAGCGAGGGGAATAAATACAACAACTCCCCAACCGATTGCTCGTTTGGGTATGTATCAATATTTAACTATGTATATAATACCACTAATTTTGAATTTGACAAAACTGTATATTAATAGTATCTTAATATTAACTTAATTTGAACCTTAATTAAAAACACTATGAGCACACATACTCACGCAGACACAAAACCCGACCCAAAAAACGATTCTGAAACTTTTAGAAAAATGACGTGGATGGCACCCATTTTAACCCTAATAACAATAGTATTGGGGTACATAATGTGGAAAAATCCTACTCACTACACTGCCGAAGAAGTCGGAGACGTGGTGGAGAAGATTTTAGCCTTTTTCTTAGGCTCCTAAAAATAATAGATTTGGCTGGGAAATTATCTCCGCCTTTTCTTTTACTTAATTTTCTCTTTTAATACCATTATTTCATCACGGAGGATTGCTGCGGTTTCGAAATCAAGCTCTTTTACTACCTTTTTCATTTCTTTTTCTTTTATGCTTATTATCTTTTCATACACAGCATTCTCTCGCTCTGTATCAGAAAGTTTGGAAATTTTTCCATTCTTTTTTTCTTTCTCCATAGTCTTTTTAAATAATGCTATGTCGATAGAGAGCTCGGCATTTACAGCCTTTGCATGAGTACTTTCCAATTGTTCAGTAATGTCATTAATCTTTTTCAGAATTGTTTTCGGGGTAATTTTGTGTTTTTTGTTATAAACAAGTTGGATATTTCTTCGGCGAGTAGTTTCCCCTATTGCGCGCTCCATTGAGCCTGTCATTTTATCTGCATACAAAATTACTCTACCCTCGGCATTACGAGCAGCACGGCCAATGGTCTGAATAAGTGATGTCTCGCTACGCAAGAAGCCCTCTTTGTCTGCATCGAGAATTCCAATCAATGCAACTTCCGGCAAATCCAATCCTTCACGGAGCAAATTCACCCCCACAATCACATCGAAATCACCTTTACGGAATTGTGTCAGGATTTGAATTCTTTCAATTGTTTTTATTTCGCTATGCAAATATTCGGCCTTGATACCTTTATCTTTCAAATAAAGTGTTAAATCTTCGGCCATTCTTTTTGTCAGAGTTGTCGCAATTACACGGAAGCCTTTCTTGATAGTCTTCTCCGTTTCCAAAATAAAATCTTGCACTTGGCCACCGTACTTTTTTTGATCAGCACTCACTGGCTTGATAATTACCTCTGGGTCTATCAATCCTGTTGGGCGAATAATTTGCTCGACAATCTGATCGCTCATTCCCTTCTCGCGGTCTGATGGTGTAGCAGATACATAGATTGTCTGCCCTACTCGCTCTTCGAATTCTTCATATTTGAGTGGACGATTATCTTTTGCGCTTGGTAAACGGAAGCCGAAGTCGACAAGAGTTTGCTTGCGAGAACGATCGGCGCTATACATACCACCGAGCTGTGGAAGAGTGACATGCGATTCATCAATAATTGTCAGGAAATTATTTCTAAAATATGAGAGCAGTGTCTCGGGTGGCTCGCCAGCCTTCTTGCCAGAAAATAGTCGAGAATAATTTTCGATACCATTGCAATACCCCACTTCTTTTATCATTGCCAAATCATAATTTGTGCGCCGGCGAATACGCTCGGCTTCCAATACTTTGCCCTCTTTTTCAAAAAATTTGAGCTGGCTCGCAAGCTCAGCCTTGATTGCTTTGAAGGCTTTCTCCTTCTGAGCTTTGTCTGTGATAAAGTGCTTTGCTGGGAAAAGAAATACTGCACTCTCCTCGCCAAGAATTACAGAAGACACAGGGTCCACCCTCAAAATTTTATCAATCTTGCCACCAGTAAATTCGATTTGATATACAAAAGTTTCCGAAGTATGGCCGCCTTGGTCATATTGATGTAGAAAAACTTCAAAGTGGCGCTCGGGTCGCCATTAACAACGAAAAACGACACCC
>CAZOLF010000006.1:8287-20304 GCA_964580855.1 uncultured Candidatus Saccharibacteria bacterium | reverse complement strand
TGACTTCAATCTTGGGCCCGATGGATCGGAATTGCCCAGGATTAATATCGGCATTGGTACGCTCGAAGTGCACATCAATCAATTTCTTCATCAAGTCTAATCTGTCTGCCTTCATTCCCTTTTCGAATTTCATATTCACCTTCTCGTATTCATCTGGATCTCCCAATCCATAAATACACGATACCGATGCCACAATGATTACATCTTTGCGCGTAAGAAGTGCTTGGGTGGATGCATGGCGAAGACGATCAATCTCTTTATTGATCTGCGCATCTTTCTCGATATAAGTATCAGTTGTTGGCATATAAGCCTCGGGTTGATAGAAGTCGTAATATGATACGAAATAGTGCACCGCTGCATCCGGGAAAAATTCGCGGAATTCTTGCGCCAATTGCGCGGCCAGAGTCTTGTTATGAGCAATCACAAGCGTTGGCTTGTTGTGCTCTGCAATCACATTGGCAATAGTAAAAGTCTTGCCAGTACCTGTAGCCCCGAGTAAGGTCTGCTTTTTCATCCCTTTATCCAAACCCTCCACCAACGAGCGAATAGCCTTGGGCTGGTCACCATCGGGCTTGTACTCACTCTTTAATTTTAAAACTTTATTTTGCATATAAAAATTACTCCCTATAAATAGAGTATAGCATGACTGTCAATGCTCTATTTTTAGGTTAATTGATACTCACCTCTCTCAACCATTTCACAGGCATGATTTAGGTCTACTAGAATTTCATTACACCTTTCATTGGAGAGATTCATATCAGCTACTGCTACGCTTACAGTATCGTCATATAGAGTATAATCTTTATAGATAACAGATTGGGTATATGAAAATGTATACAAGGGAGTCTTTTTAGGTACGTTGCGTGGTTTTGAACTTACTATTAAAATTCCACCCTCACTAGTTTTTTGATATAGAGCTATAGCTCCTCGATATTCACATCGGACATCTCGGCCCATAAATGTACCTGTAAAATATAAGACCCTAGCTCCACGATGAGGACCACTGATCGGCATTTTCCATTTATTACCACCAAGCATTTGTCTCATGTTTAAATATTGAGCATCGGCATCTTTCCGTATTTTATTATTTACTGAAGAAACAACAAAAAAGACTACACCTATTATTAAAAGTAAAACTATTATAGGTACAATGTATATCATAAATAAATTTTAATTATAGAACTACTAATCATTTAAGTATATCATTTATAAATAGCTTTTCATAAACTCATTTTTAAATTCTTGAAAAGTTCCGTCGAGAATTGCTTGGCGCATATCAGCTACTAATTTTGTAATAAAATATAAATTGTGGATTGTTGCTAATGTTGCAGCTTCCATTTCTTTGGCTCTAAATAAATGTGAAAGATACGCTGATGTATAATTTTTACAAGTGTAACATTTGCAATCTTTTTCAATTGGTTCAAATAAATTTACAAATTTTGCATTCATTAAATTTATTTTTCCATTTTTTGTAAATACTGTTCCATTGCGAGCAATGCGTGTTGGCCCTACACAATCAAATAGATCTACTCCATTTTCTACTCCCATAAAAAGGTCCTCCGGCTCGCCTATTCCTAGTAGATGCCTTGGCTTTTCTTCAGGCAAAATTTCATTCACCCATTTCACCGCTGTCTCCATATCCTCTTTTGCAAAGCTACCGCCAATTCCAAAACCATCGAAATCCATAGCACCGATTACACTTGCAGATTTGTTGCGTAATTCTTCACTCCTTCCACCTTGCACGATTCCAAATAAAGCTTGGTCTGTATTTTTGGATTTATGAAATTCTAAAGATCTTTTTGCCCAAGAGTGTGTACGATCAAGTGCTTCACTTTGATAACGCTCACTTTCTGTTGGGCTTGTGCATTCATCAAATGCGAAAATAATATCGGCACCAAGATTGTGCTGAATCTCGATTGATTTCTCGGGAGTTATATAATGCAAACTTCCATCAAGATGCGATTTGAAAGATACTCCGTCATTACCAATTTTTGCAAGCGGCGCTTCTGTCCCGATCGAGCGCTCTGGGATAAGAAAATTTGGGTCGGTAATTGTAGTTACTTTCGAAATTTCTTTTCCGTAAGCAACTCCTAGTGAGAAAACTTGGAATCCACCGCTATCAGTCATAGTTGGACCCTGCCAATTCATAAACTTGCCGAATCCTCCAGCCTTTGCAATCAATTCATCACCAGGTTGTAGATATAAATGATATGTATTTGCAAGCACTACTTGAACACCGCAATCACGTGTCTGCTCGGGAGTCAGAGCCTTGGTGCTAGCCTTGGTAGCAACAGTGACAAAGCTCGGTGTTAGAATATCTCCATGTGGAGTATTAATTACACCAGCACGCCCAAGGTTCCCCTCTAACTTTTTTTCAATTTTAAAATTAAATTTTTGCACTTTATTTTTGGACTTGAACCCATTTGAGATCCTGAATATTAACAGGAGATCGTAAAATTACTTTACTCAAAGGATCACGTTCATCTGAGATAATATCCGCTACAATTGCAACAATTTTCGAATTAAAAGATGGTAAAACAACATACATACCTGCAGTTACTTCCATTTCATGAGGAATAGTCATTTCAAAATTTCCGCCTCCCCGGCCAACGATTTCAACAGGAGCATTCAAACCTTCAATTTGAGCATTTATTTTCTCGCCTGGGCTTGAAAAGAGTGCTACTAGAGATGTCCGCTCATATACTTCTCTAACTTCCCCTATTGGAATATCTCCATTTGCAAATACCCGAGTGCCTAAAATTATATTATTGTCTTTTCCTATATCAATAATTATTGTGTCATACGGAGATTGGTTTGGCTTTACTAAAATAGTACTTAAAATAAAATTCTCATCTTTCGGAATACGCCCAAGTAAAACTTTTAGGTCTTCATTTTCTTTTTTCAAAATTTCATAATCCGACAGACGTAATTCAATTTCTTTTTGCTTTTCTTTCAAATAATTATTTTCCCGATACACAGATTTCTTTGTACTCAAAATTGAGCCCGAGTTAGTAGCTAGTGTCCCGATAGTATTATCAGCTTTCCATAATGGACGTCCTATTATATTTAAAAAACCATCCATACTTTTAAATACACCCAAAAAAGAAATTATCAGCACAGTCGCAATCACAACAACTGTAATCCAAATCTTTTTTCTCTGATGAGATTTTTTTCTATCTTGGAGGTAAGACATTGTTGGTACTTACTAAAACATCTTTATAATTTTCAAATTCTTCAAGTGCAACACCTGTGCCTCGAGCCACTGCAGTAAGAGGGTCTTCGGCAATATAAATAGGAATCTTTATCACACGATGGAGTAGTGTATCCAAGCCTCGAATCAACGCTCCGCCACCAATCAATACTACTCCGCGATGCATTATGTCTGAAAGAAGTTCAGGCGGTGTAGTCTCCAATACTTCACGAACCCCATCAACTAATTGCAAGACGGAAGGCAAGATAGCTTCCCGAATATCTGAATCTGTCACGATTACTTCCCGAGGTAACCCCGTCACAAGATCTCTCCCACGAACTTCGGCCTCCATATAATCACCTTCCACAACAGAGCCAATAGCAACTTTTACATTTTCTGCAGTTTTTTCTCCAATCAAAAGCTTGAACTCGTCTTTCATATAATTCACAATATCGTTGTTCAATTTATCCCCCGCGATCTTCAAGTTTTTTGAACGGACAATTCCCGAAAGTGATATCACCGCGACATCAGTCGTGCCACCACCAATATCAATCACAACAGAACCTACAGCATCTTTAACAGGAAGTGCAATCCCAATAGCCCCTGCCATCGGCTCTTCGATAATATGAACTTCGCGAGCACCAGCATTCTTGGCGGCATCTTGAACCGCCCGAATCTCAACATTTGTAATTCCTGTTGGAACCCCAACAAGGACCCTTGGCCGGATAAATTTCTTTGAAATTTTTTCAGCTTTACCTATTAGATACGCAAGCATTTCTTCTGTGACTTCGAAATCAGAAATAACCCCATCCACAATAGGGCGCACTGCCCGCACGTGACCAGGTGTCCGACCGAGCATCTGCTTGGCCTCGGCGCCAACGGCTACAATCTGCCCAGTTTTATTATTTACAACAACAACAGAAGGCTCATTAATGACAATTCCATGCCCCTTCAAATAAACCAGAGTATTTGCAGTACCCAAGTCAATACCAATATCATTTGAAAATGTTTTGTAAAAATTTTTGAACATATGTTTACTTTCTAGAAAGAATTTTTAAAATTCTTTGAGCAAATCTTCTTTCCCGACTACTTTTCCTTTATCTTCTGTACGTTTCTTTATTTCGTATCCGCCATCTTTCAGACTACGGGTTGATACTACCACACGGTACGGCATTCCCAACAGGTCAGCATCAGCAAATTTTTCTCCAGCAGTCATACCCTTGCGATCATCAAATAACACTTCGACACCCTTTTCTTTTAAATATACATATAAAGATTCCGCACTTTTTGCAACCTCTTCATCTTCGCCGAGGGCTAATAGATGCACATGGAATGGCGCTACAGATTCAGGCCAAATAATACCTTTATCATCTGAAAGTGTCTCTACGATAGTACCCATCAACCGCCCCGGACCAATACCGTATGATCCCATAAATACCGACTTCTTTTCTCCGTCTTCTGTTTGATATTTTAAATCGAGTGCATCTGAAAATCGTGTCCCTAGTGTAAAAATATTCCCCACTTCAACAGCACGATGCTCGACTAATTTACTTTTATCAATTCCTAATTTTGCCAAAACTTCTTCGTTATTTACTTCTTTATTCACAGCAATGCCTTTTGACTCATCAACAAAAATTGTGTCTTCACCAGAGCTTGTAAGAGTTTGGAATTCATGAGAAAAAGGCGCGAACATCCCCCCCGACGCGAATGTAAGATATGTAATATGATCAATACCTACGCGTTTAAAAATATTTTTGTAGGCCATTTTAGCTTTTTCATAAAATTCATTGTGAGCTTTTTCATCGATATCAAAAGAATATAAATCTTTCATTACAAATTCCCGAGTGCGCATAATACCACTCTTTGCACGAAGTTCATTACGGAACTTTGTTTGAAATTGATACACATATTGAGGTAGATCTCTGTATGATTGGATAAAATTTTTGAGCATCTTTGTCATTGGTGCTTCGTGAGTTACAGCAAGACCTAGCTCTGTATCATTTTTTAATTTTGTTTTAAACCAGACATCCACCTGAGCATCATCCCATTGATTTGTCGGCTCCCAAGTCTCCTTTTCTTGTAGAGCGGTCAGTGTTATCTCTTGGCCACCGATGGCATTCATTTCTTCACGAATGATACTTTGAATCCTATTCATTACTCGTAACCCCATTGGCAGATAAGAATAAACCCCCGCCATCTCCTTATTTATAAAGCCCGCTCGTATCAAAAGCTCGGCATTCCGCGATACCTCATCTGCAGGTGCCTCCTTTTGTGTCTTTGTAAAAAGTTGTGATTGTCTCATAAACCCATATTACTCTAAAAGGGCTTTTTTTACAATTTCAATTTTTTGATAAATTTATAAATATTTTTGTCCAGGCATAAAGCAAAAAGACCCCCCCTTTCATTTTTTGCGGAAAGGTAGAAGGTCTTTGTGATGTTAAAACTTTTAAGTTTTGGATGTACTAAATTACAAAATCATTTCTGGTTGATGGAAAACCAGGGACAGCTTTTCATTGGCATCCCAGATCACCTTGTCTTTAGTTTCAGCAGACATTTTGTATAATTTAAGACCAGGAGCCCCTGTCTGAAAGTTTCTTGAACAATAAACCATGAAGCGCGAAGGCTTATGATAGATTACATTCGTTTGGCTTATAAAAGGAAGCATGAACCTCCTGTCATTTACACTGATTTCTGTCAGTAACTGGGGATTACTGATAAAAACTTGAATTACCTGAGGTAAACTTTTAAAAAATACGTCTGTGTTTTTCGGAGTAAAATCTAAACAAGTTCCTCCTTTTTTAAGCTCAAGAGGCAGCGCCCTTGAGGCAAGAGTAGGCTCGTCATGTTTACCCACTGCACCAAATTTTTCAATGTTGTCTGAAAGTCCGTCTGGAAAGATCTGTAACGCGTGTTTTGAGTACCATTGTCCATTGGTTGGTTCAACCTCAAGAGACAAGTCTGGTATCTTGAGATACTCAGTACTTATTTGGCTGTAGAAATCGTGGGTAGCCAATAATACACTGATGTCATTAACAATTTTCTGATCAGTGCTACGCAGTAATTGTTCTCTTAAAAAGAGTCGGGTTTTTGGATCTAGTATGTTCATCGTTTTTTAAATTTTCCTCTTTTTAACACAAAATCACCTTAAAAGTCAAGTTTGGGGTGTATTCGTATTTTGTTGCAAAATCTGGGTTTTTCTGGTATTATCTGAGGGTATTCCGTGAGGGATTTTTTTATTAATAAACCCTTGTAAATAGGCTGAAATGCTTAAAAACGGAGTATTAAAAGGTTTAGTCCCCTTTTATATTAATTAAAGTCGCTCTTAGAGCGAA
The DNA here is from genome assembly GCA_964580855.1 of uncultured Candidatus Saccharibacteria bacterium. Classification (GTDB taxonomy): domain Bacteria; phylum Patescibacteriota; class Minisyncoccia; order Phycocordibacterales; family UBA9973; genus UBA8515. The sequence continues at coordinate 13,782 of CAZOLF010000006.1, read as the reverse complement.
CCAAAACAATTATGAGTAATCATTCAAGTCTTATCGACGAAATGTTTAAAGCAGGTGCACATTTCGGATATTCAAAAAGCCGTCGTCATCCTACAACCGCACCTTTCGTCTTTGCTACAAAAAGTGGCATCGATATTATAAATATTGAAAAATCAGAGGAACAACTAAAGAAGGTTCTAGAATATGTTTCCTCCCTTGCTCAATCTGGTAAAACAATTATCTTTGTTGGAACAAAAGCGGAAGCCAAACAAGCGACAGTAGCATCAGCGCTAGCCCTATCTATGCCGTATGTAAATGAACGCTGGGTTGGAGGTGCTTTAACAAATTTCCCAGAAATTAAAAAGAGAGTTTCTAAGCTTCTTGACTTACGAGTCCAAAAGGAGACTGGAGGATTGGATAAATATACAAAAAAGGAAAGATTGATGATCGACCGAGAAATGGCAGATATGACAAAAAATTTCGAAGGTATCACAGGTATGAACAAAGCTCCAGATGTTATGTTTGTTATTGACCCTAAAAAGGAACACATCGCAGTAATAGAAGCTCATAAAATGAAAATCCCAGTAATCGGCCTCTTAAACACTGATTGTAATATAAAAGATGTTGAATACCCTATTGTTGCCAATGACGGATCTATTTCATCAATTACTTTCTTTATCGAAACAATTGCACAAGCTTATAAAAATGGTTTAGCAGGAGAAAAATAATTAAAAATTATATGTCTACACAAATAACTAGTGAACTAGTAAAAGAATTAAGAGATGCAACTGGTATCTCTGTTATGCAATGCCGAAATGCGCTTATTGAAGCTGAAGGTGATATGGAAAAAGCAGTCTTGATTTTAAAAAAGAAATCAAGCGACATAGCAATGAAGAAGAAGGATCGTGAAGCCCACGAAGGTTTGATTACTGTTGTGCAAAATGAATCAAAGGCTGTACTTGTAACACTTCACTGTGAGACTGACTTCGTAGCTAAAAATGACGACTTTGTAAATTTAGCTCAAAACCTCGCTAACATAGCACTCAACGATGGTATAGAGAAAATGCAATCAGAAGCTCCTGATATGATAAATGCTATCGTACAAAAAGTTGGTGAAAATGTGGAACTCGGTAAAGTGGAAGAGATTATTGGTTCTACTATCGGTAGTTATGTCCACAGCGGAAAAAGTGCGGTTGTTGTATCACTTGAGGGTGGAACAAAAGAATTGGCAAAGGATATAGCAATGCATATTGCAGCGATGAAACCTGCATATATGACTCGTGATGAGATCAATGAAGGTGTAAAAGAGAGTGTAAAAGAAATGTTTGCCAAGGATGTAGCCAATTCAGACAAACCCGAGGAAATAAAACAAAAAATGCTTCAAGGTAAACTTGATACTTACTTCAAAGAGCAAACACTTGTCGACCAACCATTTATCAAAAATCCAGATGTTACTGTTGGTAAATTATTGGCTGACAATAAAGCTTCTATGGTAAAATTCTCAAGAGAATCTATTGCGTAAATATGACACTTCTTATAACAATATTTTTTATTTCTATAATATCTGCTTTTGTAGTTGTTTATTATAGTGCTTGGGAATTTAAGATGGGGTTAAAAACAACAGAAAACAAAATCCCTACTCTGACGGTCTCTGGTAGAAAAATTGAGAAATATATGCTATATTCTTTGAAGCACATAGTTCAGGCGATTGTGCTTTCCACGGTGAAGTATTGGCTGATATGTGTAGCCAAGAGTCGTAAGTGGATAGTAGAACATTGGCCTCGGATGAATGCTAAGGTTAAAAATGAAGGTGAAAATCAACAACCCCCTTCCTACATAAAGACTTTTACAAAGAGAGCTGTGAATGAATTGAAGTTCAAGATCAAGCGAGTTAAACAAAAGGTAAAAGAAGATCACGGGGTAGAAGATAGTTCGACAGAAGAATAAAACAACGCCGCTTTAGCTCAGTTGGTAGAGCAACGCTTTTGTAAAGCGAAGGTCCTCGGTTCAAGTCCGAGAAGCGGCTCCAAGATAAAAAGCCACCTTAAATTTATATGGTGGCTTTTTAGTCTTTAGTGTAAAAAATTAGATCTTGGTACCCAGAGACAGGTCAGACAAAACCGCAGCCCTATTCCCTTGTACAACCAATTCCAGAAATCTTTCTTTTCCAAAACCGGAACTCCCTTCCACGAAATAAGTTTGGAGGTCATTAGGAACCTTCGCGAGCATTTTTTTAAAAGGATAATAATCCAACTTAATTTTTTTTCTCTCTGAACTCAAAATGGTGGTCTTACAGTTCCCAAAATTATCAATGTTCCAGATGAGATTCCCATTAAAAGATGCGAGGATTCTCTCCTCTTTAATTGGGATATCTTTTCCTTCATACAACCATTTAGTTAACAATGGAAGATACTCAAAACTCCGAAACTGGGATTCAGAAATCCTTAATGCTTCCTCCTCCGGTAAAAACCGTCTACAAACATCCAAGACATCTGTTTCTTTTACTTTAGTAAGTAAGCCTAGTTTTTGCGCAAGTGAGAAGCAATTTGGCGTACCAATAATAAGACCGTTTTCTGTTTCAGAGAAACAAAAAGGAATTCCATTCTTATATTTATTGTCACCGCGAGAGGCAACATTAACTATAAAAATATTATCCTTTTTGTTTTTGGATAGATGTAATGAATCTAGTGCATCCACCAGATTTCCAGCAGCTTGGATCGCATTTTCTGATCCAATAAATGTAAGGTCTGCACCATCAATGAGTGCCTTGTAGCGGAGTAGTTGTCTGCCACGTGCGTTGTTGTCAAAACAATCGGAAATAATAATTATATTTGTCATAGTCTAATTTTTTACAATTTTAAAGAACTTATAAATCAAAAGAACAAAAAACAGCCTGTATTCGAGGCTGTTTTTTGTATTTCATATGTCTTTTAATTTATGCAGTACAAAAAGCAACCTCGAATTTTGGGTTTTGCATCATATCCATCATAATTGCTTTGTATTGGTTACTCATATTTTTATCTTATCAGAGTGTAATTTTAATGTCAAATAAGCCCTATTCCTTGATCTTTTCTGTTTCTTTTGGGAGCAACTTTTTTATGGCAGGATTTATTTTCTCAATTTCCTCTGCGGTATGAAATCCGGTTACCTTCTTCCCATTAATAACCATTGCTGGTAGCTTGGTATCTTCTATTTTATAGATATGAAGGAGGGCTCGAAGCGCTGAGAGGTCTAAATTATAATCAAATGAATAGACGCGTAAATTTGGATACTTGTTGCGCAATTCTGTTAACACATACCCTTGCTTGGTACACTCAGTGCAATTGTCCGCGGTGGTGTAGAAATACAATATAGGGATATATTTTTGACCACATTTTTGATTTATTTTTTTAGTGAGTAGATAATCTTTTATCTCAAGTATTGAGTAGTAACGCTTCAACTCAACAACACTTTCATTCCCTTTTAAATTGCGTTCACTATACTCTATCTTTGCAGATAAGTCATTTAACTCTTCAGAAAGATTCTCTCCCCCTTCATCTTCGTCACAAGCAAGCTCAGAAAGTAATGCAAACTGTGTTTCTGAAGATAGGATATCAGTTGCAATTTTGTTTTGGATATCACGCATTTCTTGTACCTTTTTATCTGCAAAGAAATTACTCAAACCTCCGGCTGTCGCAAATAAACCTAGTGTAATAAAAAGAACTATTATATATTTTTTCCAATCATTTTTCATATATTTTTTTGTTTATTAGTAAGTACATAATCCCTCTCACTTGTCCAACTGGGTTCCTTGGACCTAATAGCCCCCCATATAGCTTTTATAAGCCAAAAAGGAGCAAGCATAGTATACACTATTATGAAGATAAATATATCCCAAGAAAGGATCTTTCTGCCATGAATCATTCTCCTTCCATTTAACAGGGACGCAATAACTAATAAGTATAAAATTATTGATACGAATAAAAATGCCCTTGTATTAATGAAAAATGGATCAAGAGATAAGTGAAGACTTGATAACGAATCAAACCCAGTAACTTTCACCTGAATAACCTTGCGAACAATAAAATTGTATAGTTGGTAGATCATAAAGACAAGCAAAAACATCGTCCCGCAAATCGAAATTATACCGGATGGTAGTGTAAACATTCCGATTGCTCCATATTGTGGACGGAAAAATAGTTCCTTGTAATCCCGAGCATTCTGAATAAAGCCATAAATCCATCTGACTCTCTGTCGAAATAATTTTGGTATTGTGGAAGGTCCACTCGTATAGACATATGCGTCTGGACAATGTTCAATCCGAAAACCGTACTTATGCATTCTCAAAGCAATTTCTTGATCTTCGGTATGATGCGCCTTACGATACGGACCCATCACATCAAATATCTTTTTACGAAAAATTGAAAAGGGGCCTGGAGTCACATGTATCCCCTTTAAAAAGGCAAGCATTTTCTTGGTATAGTGGGCCATGTCATACTCTGCACGCTGAGCATATTGAAGAATATTTTTAGGGTCACGCACAATAATAGATGGGGCAACAGCCATAACATCTGTATTGTCAAAATAAGTAATAATTCTTTTCAACGCTTCTGGGTGAACTGATGAGTCAGAATCTAAGCACCCAACAAACTCACTTGTTGAATTCTGAAGGCCCAAATTAAGAGCAGTATGCTTGCCACCATTTTCTTTCTTAAGTAAGAGTATCTGCGGATTATTTTTGTATTTTTGTACAACTCCCCAACTATTATCTTTGGACCCATCATCGACTACTATAATTTTCAACTTATCTTGTGGATAGTCAAGGCCAAGTAATGAATCAACTGTTAGCGAGATTACCTTCTCTTCGTTGTAACAAGGAACGATAATAGTGACCGTTGGATAGACATCTAAGTTTATTTTGTCACTACGAATAAATATGCGTCTACGATTCTCGAAAAATGTTACGAGTAGAAAAACTTGCACATAAACCGCAAGGAAAGAAAGTAGGTAAAAAAGTATTAGAAAAAAAGGCATATTCGCCAATATTATCATATTTTGAGCCTTTTTTCAACAAAAAAACACCCGAATCTGATAGAGAAGATTTGGGCGTTTTTTGTAAAACAAAATCAAATTACATATTTCCAGTTCCAGTAGTTGCTGATGTTGCCCCTCCTGAACGACAAGCTTTACACTTTGCACAAGGGCAACCAAAAATCTTGAGTATTGCAGCGAGACCAACAACAACATAAATGATTGCTTCGATCATTGGCATTGAACCAAGGACCATGTTTACAACATTTAAAGATTGATCCATAAGCATTCCTACACCTACTAGACCCCAGTTAAGACCTCCAATAATCAAGAGAACATTAAGGACTACTCCCATACCACATCCACAACTTTTACAACTTGTGCATGTGCCATTTCCACAATTACATGACATCATAATATTTTAATAAATAAACTTTTAATTAATAAGACCTTTATACTTACATTATACCACCTTGTAAACATTGTGCACAAGCATAAAATATATG
>CAZOLF010000006.1:0-8277 GCA_964580855.1 uncultured Candidatus Saccharibacteria bacterium | reverse complement strand
AATAATGAAAAAAAGCTTTCAACTCCAGCGGCTATCGTTCTAGCTGGGTTCCTTATTATGGCGGGTATTATAATAACCAACGCTCCGCCACGCGAAAAAGGTGCAGATCTAGAAGCTAAAAAACCGTCCCTTCTCCAGAAAATCGATAGCGACTCAATAGACATACAACCAGTATCAGTAAATGATCACATCCGAGGTGATGTGAACACAGCAGAAGCTATTATCGTTGAATATTCTGACCTTGAATGCCCATTCTGTAAAAACTTCCACCGAACCCTCCAAGGTGTTATGGAAAAATACCCTGGTAAAGTAGCTTGGGTATACAGACATTTCCCTCTTGATTCGCTACACTCAAAAGCGCGTATTGAAGCACGAGCTACTGAATGTGCAGCATCACTTGGTGGAAATGATGCGTTCTGGAGTTACCTAGACATGATTTTTGAAAATACCCCATCAAACGATGGACTAGCAGAAAGCCAACTTTACACATTTGCTGAAAATATTAATCTTAGCAAACAAGGATTCAAAGACTGTATGTCCAAGGACACATTTGATCTTGTTGTAGAAATGCAATACCAAGATGGAGTAAGAGCTGGAGTACAAGGAACTCCTCATAGTATTATCCTCACCAAAGATGGAAGAAAAATCCCTGTAAGTGGTGCTGATGAAAAAAGCTTACTACGTGCACTTGATTTAATAATCACTAAATAAATTAAGTATTAAAAAACTCCGGATTTATCCGGAGTTTTTTAATTTAGTCAAAATAATTTTTTAATCGAGATATTTTTTCATTGTGACGAAGTTTTTCATGCACTTTGGCTTCGATCTGACGAATACGTTCGCGTGTGACACCAAAATCACTTCCAACCTCTTCGAGAGTATGCTGAACACCATCTAGTAACCCATAACGCAATTCAAGAATTCGGCGTTCCTTTGGAGTAAGTTCAGAGAGAACTTCTTTGATTTGGTCGGATAGAATTCTTCTAGATGCATCCTGGTCCGGGCGCAATATTTTATCGTCGGGAATAAATTCTCCACGAGTTGATTTCTCATCATCATCGCCTATTGGCTGTTCGAGTGATACCGTCTCCTGATTGATTTGCTCAATGATGTGGATTTTCTCTACATCAAGATTCATCTCTGTTGCTATTTCTTCTGCCAATGGTTCCCGGCCCAAATCTTGCGATAAACGGCGCATAACTTGCTTGTATTTTGAAATTGTTTCCACCATGTGCACTGGGATACGAATCGTACGGGATTGATCGGCCAACGCACGAGTTATCGATTGGCGAATCCACCATGTGGCGTATGTTGAGAATTTATAACCTTTGGTCCAGTCGAATTTCTCTACTGCTTTAAATAAACCTAAGTTACCTTCTTGTATTAAATCAAGAAGTGTCAGATCAGAGCTACGGCCTACATACTTTTTTGCAATAGAAACAACCAAGCGTAAGTTGGCTCGGGCCAATAGATTCTTTGCTTCCAAATCCCCTTTTTCAATCCTACGTGCTAAATTCTTTTCTTCTGCGGCAGCAATAAGTGGGTATTGTCCAATTTCCTTCAAATACATCTGGATCGAATCATAAGTATGATTTTCTTTACTGTATTTAAGGGCAGTCTTCTCCGCTACACCTTCTGTATCGAGTAAATTGCCTCCTTCTAGGACATCAATCCCAGCAACAGACAGTTTCTCATAAAGTTCATCTAAGAATAAGATATTGGTCTCAATATCTGGGAATGTCTTAATAATCTCATCGTAAGTAATAAACCCACGCTTCTTACCCTTTTCAATTATCTCTAAAGCCTTGGATTCGAGCTCTACTGACTTGCGCTCTAAATTTGTTAACTTTGAAGGTGACTTACTGGATTGTGATTTTTTTACTACTGGAGTTTTTGTTTTCTTTGCGCTGACTTTTTTAACTACTTTTTTTGCTTTTATCTTTACAGCTTTCTTTTTTTTCAGAGGTTTTTTAATCAATTTTTTTGGTTTTTTATTTATAAGTTTTTTTGGCTTTTTTGAAAGTTTATTTTTAGAAACAACTTTTTTCTTCATTTTTGTTTTTTTCATATAAAAAATTAATTATAGTTACTATTTGGTTCGACGATTTTTAATGGAATGTATTGTATTAATAATTTGTTGATATTCTTTTAAGCACTCTTCTATCTCATTTTTCTGGGTATCTTTGTCATATTTAGAAATCTTATATAATATATTATCAGCCTTCTCTTGATATATATCTTCGGCTAAATTAAGAGCCAATTCTGAGACATCCAAGGTTATAGTGTTAATTTCCTTACCATACCACATTTCCGTCTCCATTGCGAGGATATCTTTAAGTAGAAGGTTATTTTTGACGAGCTCATTGTAAGTTTCATCCCCAACCAAATCTTTAAATTCATCAACAACCTTCTTTATATTTTCGTCAGGGACCGCGGTTTCCTCCTGTTTAAAAATAATTCCAAATAATCTTGCTTCAATTTTTGACCGGCGGGATTTATCTTTGATAATAAACTTATCACTATTTTCATTTTGCACTTGAACGGGTTGTTCCTTTTTAAACAATTCAAAATCAATATTAATTGCATTTTCGGGGATATTTGTTTTTGTTGTAATTTCTTTTATATAAGCTGATTGCTCAATCGCACTTTTTAAAACCTTAATATACGGGAATACAACTTCCCTAATTTTTCTCCCACGAATCCTCTGGTCCGGGGTTTCATCGCAAATCCTATCTATATAAAATGTCACAATATGTTTTGCATTTGTTAGAATTCGTTTCCATTCATTTTGATCGCTTGCAATCACATCAGCAGGATCTTTCCCTTCAGGCAAAACTGCAATTTTAACCTGCATATCAAGCGATAACGCGATCAGTGCGCTACGCCCAACAGCCCGAACCCCAGCAGAATCACCATCAAAGGCAAAGATCACATTGGTCGAAAGCCTGCGTATCAAGCCCAAATTGTTGATCGTATTCTCGGCATCAGTCACAGATGAAGCAAGAGCAGTCCCTGAAACAGCGAGAGTGTTAGTGCAACCTACCTGATGCGAAAGCAATAGATCCATCTGACCTTCAACAATGATCGCATACCCACGCTTGCGGATATCAAGTTTTGCTTTATCTATACCAAATAACACGTTAGATTTGTTGAATAAAATGGTATCCGGACTATTCAAATATTTAGCTTCTTTATCATCCTCTTTGCCAAATAATCTACCGGAAAAGGCAATAACCCGCCCACTTGAGTCAGAAATTGGGAACATAATTCTCGAACGGAATCGATCATACATTCCCTTTTCAGAAATTTTAATCAACCCTACAGTATCAAGATCTTTTTGCTTATAGCCCATTTTTGTTAAGTGGTCAGACAAATTTCGCCAACCATCAGGTGCATACCCTACACGAAAAGATTTAATTGTTTCATCATTTAATCCACGACTGATTAGATACGCCCGTGCAGTGGGTGTGTTTGCAAATTGGGTTTCAAAATAAAGAGTTGCCTTCTCCATTATCTCAAACAAGATATCTTTAGAATCTAGATCCTGATTATTGTAGACAAGCGGGACGCCAGCACGTTCAGCCAGAGTCTTCAATGCGCCCTTGAAATCAACTCCTTCAAAATTCTGAACAAAGGAAAAGATATCTCCTTTAGCACTACAACCAAAACAGTAGTAAGAATTCCTCTCTGTTGAGATGAAAAAAGAAGGAGTTTTTTCGTTGTGGAATGGACACTTGGCTTTATAGTTTACTCCCGAAGGGATAAGTGTGATATACGAAGAAATAACATCAACAATAGATAAACGCTCTTTAATGTTTTCTACAGGGGAAGACATCCTGTTTTATAAAGTTTAAGCATCTAGTCCAGAAGAATCATCCTCTTTAGTAGATGGAATATCTCTGCTAATTTTCTTGGCTCCAAATCCAGTTCCAGCTGGAATCAAATTACCAATGATAACATTTTCTTTAAGACCTCGGAGTTCGTCTATACCTCCACGGATTGCATTATTTATCAAAACACGATTTGTATTTTGGAAAGAGGCAGCTGACAACCAAGATTTCGTAGTGAGTGAAACTTCAGAAATTCCAAGAACAATAGTATCAGCCTTTGCTTCTTGACCATTATCCTTACGAACTCTTTCATTCTCATCGATAAGCTCGATTGATTCGACGATTTCTCCTGGTGAGAACGTAGAATCCCCAGCATCTTTGATTTTCTTTCGTGAGAACATTTGACGAATAATGATTTCAATATGCTTTCGTGAAATGGACGCACTTTGTAAGTCATAAACTTTGTTGATTTCATTTACGATGTACTCTTCGGCACGCTCTTTATCGGCATATTTTACAATTTCATTAATATCGGCTGATCCATCTGTGAGTAAATCACCTTTCTTTATTTTGCTTCCAGCTTTTACAAGCGGTTGACGTCGGAATGCAACTGTATATTCTATTTCATTACTCTTACCATCAACTTTAGTATCTGAAAGAACTTTGATTGTCTTTTCTTTACCATTGTCTACGATTTCCAAAACTTCTCCATCTGTACGAGAAACGATGGCAGGATTTTTTGGTATGCGACGCTCGAAGATTTCTTCCACGCGAGGCAAACCTGTTGTAATATCCACTGTCGCAACTCCACCAGCGTGGAATGTTCGAAGAGTTAGCTGGGTACCTGGCTCACCGATTGCTTGCGCAGCGATGATTCCAACAGCTTGACCAAGCTCAATAAGACAATTGCGTCCAAGATCAAGTCCGTAACAATTTCGGCAAATTCCGTGTACTGTTTCGCAAGTAAGTGGTGAGCGCACAAGAGCTTCTTCAACCCCAGCAACTTCCATAGCCTTTGCGTCTTCCTTTGCAACTAATGCTCCTTTTTTGTAAATAACTTTTCCTTCTTTGTCTTTAACATCTGCCAAAAGAATTCTACCTTGAACATATTTAGCAAATACTCCTTCTACAGCACGAACTGTTTTGCCATTTTTTGTTTTACAATCCTCTTCAGTAACAACGACATCTTGAGCAACATCAACAAGACGTCTTGTAAGATATCCAGCTTTGGCAGTGTTAAGCGCAGTATCGGCCAAACCTTTTCGAGATCCGTGAGTTGTGATGAAGTATTCAAGTGGTGACAATCCCTCTACATAAGATGGAATAATTGGGAAGTCTAGAGTTGCACCAGAAGTATTAACAATCAAACCTTTCATTCCACACATTTGTACAAGTGACCCCATATTTCCGCGGGCTCCTGATGTTACAAGGTCGTATGTTGACCCACGAATATCAAGTGTAGCTGGAATCAACTTCTCAATATCCTTTTTTGCATGTTCCCAGATTTCAATTACTTTTTGGTATTTTTCTTCTTCTGAAAGCAAACCATCATTCCATTGTTCCAAAATTACCTTTTCTTCCTTGCGAGATTTTGCCACAATATCTTTCTTTCCTTCAGGGACTTTTACATTGTCTATTCCCCATGTAACACCAGAATATGTAGCGTATCTATATCCAAAACTTTTTATCTTATCAAGAACTTTAGGAGTTGCGTCAATTCCATATCTCATTATCAGTTCATCAACGAGCATCACCATTCTTTTGACTGTAATCTCTTCGTTCAAATATGGGAAGTCTTCTGGCAATATACTATTGAAGAAAAGACGACCAACTGTTGTCTCAAAAATTTTACTATCAAAAACTTTATATTTAGGCTTATCGCTTCCAAGAACTTTAATCTTTGCACGGAAAGTAATAGCATTTAGATCGAATGCTGTGATTGCTTGGTTTGGTGAAGTAAATATCATTCCTTCCCCTTTTTCACCGTCGACAAATTTCGTCATCCAGTAACATCCAAGAACTATGTCCATTTTTGGGTTGACTATTGGTGCTCCATCTTGAGGTTTCAAAAGATTTTTATTTGAAGCCATATAATCTCGAGCTTCAGCTTGAGAAGCATCAGATAGTGGTACGTAAACAGCCATCTGGTCTCCATCGAAGTCGGCGTTAAATCCAGTACATACAAGAGGGTGAACTTGAATAGCATTACCTTCAATCATTATTGGATTGAAAGCTTGTATACCGAGACGGTGCAGAGTAGGAGCACGGTTTAGAAGTACGAATTTACCCCTAATTACTTCTTCGAGAATTGCCCACACTTCTGGAACACCTTCTTCAATAAGACGATTTGCTCCACGGATATTAAACGCCAATTCTGTTTCGAGAATTTTAGAAATTACGAATGGTTTGAAAAGTTCCAATGCCATATGCTTTGGCAATCCACACTCATTTAGCTTCAATTGCGGACCAACCACAATAACACTTCTTCCTGAGTAGTCCACACGCTTACCGAGCAAGTTCTGACGGAAAAGACCTTGTTTACTCTTCAAATTGTCAGATAGAGATTTAAGTGCACGCTTTTGTGATTGGGAAATCGCTTGAGAATCATTTTGCTTAGCGATAGAGTTATCGATCAATGCATCCACTGCTTCTTGCAAAATACGCTTTTCGTTACGCAAGATAACATCTGGTGCACCGATTTCCTTTAATTTCTTCAAACGATTATTACGATTGATAACACGGCGATACAAGTCATTGATATCACTTGTCGCGTGACGTCCGCCATCAAGTGCAACCATAGGTCGCAATGCTGGTGGAATCACAGGCACAACAGTAAGGAACATCCATTCTGGACGAATTTTTGAGTAAAGCATTGAGCGAATCAAAGACATTCTTTTCTCTAATTTTTCTTTTTCAAGATTAAGTGTTTTGAAAAGATTGAAGATTGCTTCGGCACCAATATTTGCTTCGAAACAACTACCATATTTCAAACTGTAGTGATGATATGATATTTCATTTAAGACTTTACCTGGAACTATTTCATTAATTTCTCTTTTTGTATTAGACAAAAGATCCTTTAATTTTTCTTTTGATTCTTCATCTGGAGAACTCTTTATCTTCGCTTTGAATTCACTTTCAAGATTTTTTATTACAGTTTCCTTTTCCTCTTGGTGAACATTTGTGATTATATAACCAGCAAAGTAAATTACCTTTTCTAAATCTGTAACTGTAATATTTAATAGTACTGACATTCGACTTGGAACACCACGGAGGAACCAGATGTGTGCTACTGGAGATGCAAGCTCAATGTGACCCATACGATCACGGCGAACAATAGAGCGTGTTACTTCAACTCCACATTTTTCACAAATGATATCCTTGTAGCGGATACGTCGGTATTTTCCACAGTAACATTCGTAATCTTTTTCTGGGCCGAAAATACGTTCATCAAAAAGACCATTTCTTTCACTGCGACCTGTACGATAGTTGATAGTCTCAGGCTTTGTGACTTCCCCATATGACCATTCGCGAATACGCTCAGGTGATGCGAGCTTTAAACTAATTGAATTGAAATCTGTTGTATCGATTGTTTTCATAATGTTAATTTTGATGAATTATTTGTTAAGGTAATTTCCTTTTGTAAGTTCGACATCCAGAGCCAATCCACGCAAATAGTTGAGAAGCACATTGAAAGATGCGGGAACGTTCGGCTCTCCCATTGGATTACCTTTTATAATAGCGTCGAATGTCTGAGAGCGACCCATAATGTCATCAGACTTGATTGTAAGCATTTCGCGTAGTGTATGAGCGGCACCGTGACCTTCCAGAGCCCAGACCTCCATTTCTCCGAATCTTTGTCCTCCACCTTGAGCCTTACCGCCAAGAGGTTGTTGAGTGATAAGTGAGTACGGACCGATTGAACGCATGTGCAATTTGTCTTCCACCATGTGGTGAAGTTTCAAGATGTACATATACCCGAAAGCAATATCTTGGTCAAAGGCATCTCCGGTTCGTCCATCGTATAGTGTGATGCGTCCACTTTCTGGCATTCCAGCTTTTACCAATTCTTCTTTGATTTCAGGAACTGTTGCAGAACAGAATGGTGGAACGATAGCTTGATATCCGAGAGTATTTGCAGCATAACCTAAATGCATTTCAAGAATTTGTCCGAGGTTCATACGACTTGGAACTCCAAGTGGTGTAAGGATAACATCGATAGGTGTACCATCGGCCATAAATGGCATTTCTTCTTCTGGTAAGATTGTTGAGATAACACCTTTGTTTCCGTGACGTCCTGCGAGCTTGTCTCCGATAGAAATATTTCTTAGCTGTGCAATTTCAATAACAACTTTCTTTATGATTCCAGATTCGAGAACGTGGCCTTGATCACGAGAGAAAATTTTGACCCCCACAATACGTCCTCTTTTTCCGTGCTCAAGACGTAGTG
>CAZOLF010000005.1:21939-28049 GCA_964580855.1 uncultured Candidatus Saccharibacteria bacterium | reverse complement strand
CCTTATCCACGCCGCCAGCGTTCATCCTGAGCTAGGATCAAACTCTACTTTAAAATAGAACGGAACAAAAGAAAAAATACTTTTTATTCCTATAACTGACTTAACTTGCGCCTCACTAATTTGGATAAAATTTAGTGGGCTTTGATTTATGTTTATCCTGTCACTCGTGAGTGACCGGATTTACCTTTCAAACTATTGCTTTGTCAACGAAATTAAAACAGCCGGATATCACCAGACTGTAAGGACCATTATATACATATAAAATAAGAAGTCAAGCATTATTTAAAACCACATATAGTATTTGATTTAAAGGCTAAAAAAGCTATAATAACTGTATGTTAAAAGAATTCAAAGAATTTGCTCTCAAGGGTAACGCTGTCGATTTAGCAGTCGGTGTGGTGATTGGTACAGCGTTCGGTCAAATTGTGAACTCATTAGTCAAAGACATTATTATGCCTCCTATTGGAGTACTAACAGGAGGGATTGATTTTTCAGATAAAGTTTTTATTTTAAAAGAAGCCACAAGTACCACTAGCGCTGTAATCCTACAATATGGACTTTTCTTGAACAATGTTCTCAACTTCCTAATAATTGGATTTTCAATATTCATAATTATTAAACAAATGAATCGCTTTAAAAAAGAAAAACCCGCTATTGAACCAGAACTTACTAAAAGTGAAAAGCTTTTAACTGAAATACGCGATAATTTGAAAAAATAATAAAATTAGATGCCTGGGTTTGCATTTTTATTTAAAATTTACTATACTATCCCAATGACGATTATTGCTAACATGCTACCTTATATACAGGTAATTCTATCCATAATTCTCACAGTAGCTATCCTATTCCAGCATTCAAGCGCTGGATCTGGAGGAGTATTTGGAGGCGGAGATGGAGACACTATCCATAGTACTCGCCGTGGCTTTGAGAAATTCCTATTCTACACAACGATTGTAATCGGTATCCTTCTGGTTGTCTCAGCATTCGCTGCAATACTCGTTAAATAATTTGAATTTAAAATAACAAGAAAGAAATGACCCTATTGTATGGTCATTTCCGTATAATACTATAACCTGTGCTTTGATGATTTTTACTTTATGCAAAAATTTTTACAATTTATAAAACAAGCAAAATTTCCTAAAAAGAAAAATTTTATTCTAGGGTTCCAATCTTTATCCAAAAAACAATTTTGGCTTTCAGCTTTCTTTACTCTAGTAGCTTTTATTTCCGTTCTTGTAATGCTCGACAAAATAAATGATAAATTTTTAGTGTCCGTACCAGCAGATGGAGGTTCATTCTCTGAGGGTATTTTGGGGACACCTACCTTTGTAAATCCGGTATTGGCTATTTCTGATGCAGATGAAGATTTAACGTCTTTAGTATATTCTGGATTCATGCGTAAAATGCCTGATGGAACCTTGGCGACAGATCTAGCTGAAACTTATGAAATTTCCAACTTGGATACGAAATACACTTTCACTTTGAAAAAAGATTTAAAATTCCATAACGGAGATCCCATAACCACCGATGATATAATTTTTACAATCAATGCAATCAAAGACCCTATTATAAAGAGTCCTCGTCGTGTTCAATGGGATGGTATAGATGTTGTAAAAAAAGATGACTACACTATTGAATTTAACCTCAATCAAGCATCAGCGTCATTTTTAGAAAATACTACAGTTGGAATATTACCAATGAGTCTTTGGAAAAATGTAGGGCCAAGCGAATTTAATTCCCAATTGTTAAACACAAAAGCAATTGGAAGTGGACCATATATGGTAAAAAAAGTAACTCGTGACGCAGAAGGAATACCAAAAATATATACATTAAAACGTTTCAAACATTTTAGTCTTGGGACACCTAAAATTAAAGAAGTTAAAATAATCTCATACGCTAATGAAAAAGATATAATAAGCGCATTGCGAAATGGGTCTATCGATCAAGCAGGAGGACTCAGCCCTATGTATACTAGTGATTTGAATTTACACACTTCAGTATTGCCTCGCGTTTTTGGACTTTTCTTCAATACTAATGAGGCGAGCGTTCTCGGTGATCCATCGGTAAGAAAAGCTATTGATTTAGCTCTGGATCGAAATGTAATTATTGAAAAAGCGTTAGATGGATACGGGTCCCCTATAAATCATCCAATACCATCAAGTGTACTAAAAGAAAGTTCCGAGAATAAAATCAATGCAAACATAGATGAAGCAAACACTCTCCTTGCAAAGGCAGGCTGGACACGTAACCAAGATGGGTACTTACAAAAAGGTGGAACAATAAAAAGAACTGTAGTAAAGAACAAGAAAAAAGTTACAGAAACTGTTTCCACCCCAACGCAAGGTTTATATTTCTCTATCACAACTGGAGATGCTGAGGAATTAAAAATATCAGCAGAAGAAATCAAAAACCAGCTCGAAGCTCTTGGGATGAGAATAGAAATCAAAGTATATGAAACAGGTCAATTAAATCAGCTTATCCGAAGCCGAAAATACGAAGCTCTTCTTTTTGGACAAGTGGTTAATCATGAATCAGACTTATTCGCTTTCTGGCACTCGTCCCAACGCGCAGAACCAGGGCTCAATATTGCTTTATACGGCAACAAAACTACCGACACTCTATTGGAGAACATACAAAAAATTAAAAGTCCTGATGAACGGAAAAGTAGGTATGAGCAATTTATAAGTTTATTTAGAAATGATATCCCTGCTGTTTTTATATATTCTCCAAAATATATATATGCAATAAAGAAAAATATGCATATGCCAGATAATCTTGAAATTACACTTGCTTCAAATCGATTCTCTTCTATTTACTCTTGGTATTTAGATACAGATCAGGTTTGGAAAATTTTTACTAACCAAAAATAATTATTAATTAAAATCAGTAAATGATAAAAAAAGAATGGATGAAATAACACAAAACAACAATAATCGAGGGCCACGCACTTTCCACAACAATAATAATCGTCGACCTTTAAGCCGGACACCTGTTCGAGTTGTCCATAAAACTCAAAGTACGAGTACTCATACTCACACTCGCCCAACTACTACTCATGGTGGAACAAACACGAAGCCAGATCACAAGAACCAAAAAAGTGTTGCTCGTAAAAGTTACCAGTACAGTAATACAAAACAAAATCGAGGTGGAGGCGGAAGACAAAGAAACCCAATGGCTCCACACAAAACATCTAGTCGAAATAATTCAAAAATACCCGCCCCAGAAGCAGGGGTCATTAGAATTATTCCACTTGGCGGAGTAGAAGAAATCGGGAAAAATATGACAGCAATCGAAATCGGTAACGATATAATCGTCATCGATGCTGGTATGCAATTCAAAACTGATGAAACTCCAGGTATTGATTATATAATTCCAAATACAACATACCTGGAAGAACGCAAAGATAAGATCCGAGCCATGATCGTGACACACGGACACTTAGACCATATTGGAGGGATTCCCCTTGTAATGAATCGGATAGGAAATCCCCCATTATATTCTCGCAATTTATCAATTCTTATGATGAAAAAACGCCAAGAAGAATTTTCACATTTACCACCATTAAATGCAAACATTGTGGAAAAAGATAGTGTAATCTATGCGGGTGAAATGAAAATTCGATTCTTTGGAGTTACCCACACTGTACCTGATTCGATGGGAATCGTTATTGAAACACCATACGGGTCAATTGTGACTCCAGGAGATTACAAGCTCGATCAAATTGATGGAATAGTAACAGATGAAGAAGAAGCAGAGTACAAATTTTTCGATAAAGAAAATGTACTGCTCTTGATGACCGATTCAACCAATATTGAGAACGAAGGATTCTCACTCCCAGAAATAAAAGTGCATGAGGGGCTTGAGAGACTTATCCGGTCTGTAAGCGGTCGTATGATTATTGCAGCCTTTGCTTCACATATTACTCGTTTAGTAAAAATTGTGGCAATTGCTGAAACTCTAGGTAAAAAAGTGGTGCTCGACGGAAGAAGCTTAAAGACAAATATGGAAGTCTGTGAACAAGCAGGATTATTTGTACCTAAAAAAGGCACAATTATTCCAGTAGAAGATGCCGACAATTACCCACCAAACAAAGTAATCGTGCTTATGACAGGTGCGCAAGGTGAGGAATTTGCATCACTCAATCGTGCTGCAAATAAAACTCATAATAAATTCACAATCCGTAAAGGTGACACAATTATTCTTTCAGCAAGTATCGTTCCAGGAAATGAAATTTCGGTACAAAGATTAAAGGATAACTTGGCTCGTCACGGTGTAAAGATTATTTCTTATCGTACAAGCGAAGAAACAATTCACGCCACAGGTCACGGAAACCAAGAAGATGTAAAATGGCTACATAGAAAAACTCATCCTAAATTCTTCATCCCTATTCACGGCTGGCACTCTATGCTTGTTCGACACAAGGAACTGGCTATGGAACTTGGAATGCCAGAAGAAAATATTGTTGTTCCAGACAATGGATCACTTATTGAAATCACAGACAATGGTACAAAAATTGGCGTACGAAAAGAAAAAGCGCCGTCAGCTCCGATGATGGTAGACGGATTCTCTGTGGGAGATGAGCAAGATGTTGTGATACGAGATCGTCAAATGCTCGCTCAAGACGGTATGTTTGTTATCATTGCCACAATTGATTCAATCACTGGAAAATTACGTAAATCTCCAGATATTATTTCACGCGGTTTTATCTACTTGAAAGAAAATCAAGATTTACTCCACCAAACACGTCTAATCATCAAAAAAAGTATTGAGGACGGAACCCGTGGCATGAATCCAATGAACTTTGATGGTATCAAAACTGAACTTGGTGATAATGTATCCAAATTCCTTTTCCAAAAAACAGCAAAGCGTCCCTTAGTGATCCCAGTTCTATTAAGCGTATAAGAAAAGAATGGCAACAAAAAAAATTTATCGAATATACTTCCTTGCATTTATTTTCTCTCTTCATATAGCTCTTTCTGCGTATGCAAATTCATCATTCCTTTCAGAAATGGTAGGAGAAAAATATGTGGGAATTTTGTATACAATTGCATCAATAATTACACTTGTTCTTTTGTCTAATACTAGAGTAATCTTGAAGCATTTTGGCAACCGCAGACTCATGCTTGTATTTATATTGATCAATATGGCATCCCTTGCTACATTGATTGCCTCAGGAAATCCCTTATATATTTCAATTGCTTTTATTATGTTTATTGTCACAAATATACTTGTATTTTTTTGCATTGATATATTTATAGAACATTTTGGTACACCAAATACAATTGGAAAAACACGAGGTCTTTATCTGACAATAATCAATCTAGCTTGGATTGCTTCGCCTTTGCTTTCAAGCTTTCTTATAACTCACGAAGGTGGATATAGGGCAATTTATCTTCTCGCTTTTGGGATGACAATAGTAATGGCATTGGGAATGTTCTTATCCGTGCGCACATTTAAAGATCGTACTTATACCAAAACCCCATTTCTAAAAATTTACACATTTCTGAAAACAAATAAACATATCCGAGCAATAACATTGCTTAATTTCATATTGCAATTCTTTTTTGCATTAATGGTAGTATACACCCCGATTTATTTGCATGAACATATAGGAATTGGATGGGAAAAGCTCGGAATTATCTTCACCATAATGCTTGCACCATTTGTATTACTGAATATACCAATTGGTAAACTTATCGATACCTATAAAGTCCACAAAAGGCTACTACTTACTATTGGGCTTCTTACTATCGTAATTTCTCAACTTAGCACTGATAATATACTTTTCTGGGCTATTATTTTGTTTATGACTCGAGTGGGTGCAAGTATTATTGAAACAACTTCCGAAATTTATTTCTTTACCCACGTTCGCGAAGAAGATGCATATCTCTTGAGTATATTTCGTGACATGACACCAGTGGCTTATATAGTAGCCCCGCTCCTCGGTAGTCTGTTTATCTTCTTCTTCCCTTTCAATTATTTATTTCTTGCCCTAGGAATATTCGTCCTCTTTGGGCTTTATTATGTTTCGTGCAAGCCGCTGCGTTTGGGCATTCATCCGCTATGTATTTATGTGCTCAGATCTATGCGGGGGCCTATTCTTGGCCTGG
>CAZOLF010000005.1:13664-21929 GCA_964580855.1 uncultured Candidatus Saccharibacteria bacterium | reverse complement strand
GATTCGAATAAATAAATACTTAGCGCATAATAATTATGCAACGCGACTGGGAGCCGACGAACTTATTAAAAAAGGCTTGGTATTTATCAATGGCAAGAAGGCAATTCTTGGTGACAAAGTAAAAGAGAACGACAAGGTAACAGTGAATGAAAAAGAGAGTAAAACAAATTATGTATATTATGCTTACAATAAACCTGTAGGGATTACTACCAATAAAGATAACCAAGATGACAAAAATATTTTAGAATTTACAAAATTTCCTACGAAAGTCTTCCCGGTTGGTAGATTGGACAAAGATTCGCACGGACTTATAATTATGACAAACGATGGACGTATCACAGAAAAATTACTTTCACCAGATCGAGATCATGAGAAGGAATATATAGTAGAGATAAATAAAAATGTCACAGATTCATTTCTCCGAGCGATGGCAAACGGTGTACGTTTTGATGGATACGACAGCAAGCCTGCAAAGGTGTGGCGTAAAAAGCAAAATACTTTTCATATCATTCTCACTGAGGGCAAAAAGCGTCAAATCCGCCGAATGTGTGAAGCTCTATTCCAAAAAGTAGTTGACTTAAAAAGAATCCGCATAATGAATATAGAATTAGGAAAAATAAAGCCGGGAGAATACAAAGAAATCCGAAACAAGGAACTTAAAGACTTTCTAAGTTCCTTAAAGTTAATTTGATCCTCGTGTTATAATAGATTCATGAGGAAACTTTTTGTATTTATACTAGTTTTTACTTTTATTCTTTACGCTTACCCGGTAAAGGCTTTTGATATTGATTACGGCAGTATTATTGGATACGACAAAACCAATGCCCTCGTGCGCTATCATCATATTGAAAGGAGCTCCTATTTCCTTTGCTCTTGGAAAACACTTACCTGCAAAGCCAGTAAAAAAACTTCCCTTGGAACACCTATTACGTCAAATGTTCCTACCTCTATTCGCAAAAGGCTAGCTCCCATAAAAGCACATTACATAAGTCTCTCCCCTGATAAAAAACTTCTTGTCTACTATCTAAGCCCGAAAGCTCCAGAAAATAAAAGAAGTTTTGTTATTGAAAATCTAAAAACTAAAAAGAAATATACATTCGGAGAGAGTGTTGCTTACTGGGACCTGCTCACAGAACAGAGAGCAATTTTTGGTTTTGTCCCGGATAAAAAAACAGTTATATATCTTGATGACCGTGATGGATCTCTGCAACTTTATAAAACTGACACAACCCAAATTGTAGATGAAAAATTGGTGGATGAAAAATTGGCTACCACCGGCTATACTATTGTTAATTTTTTTATATGGGATGAAAAAACAATTTACTATATAGCCAACACTAAAGCCAATCAATATGACTGGGCACTTTATGAGTATGATTTAGAATCAAATCTTAATATGAAAATCGCAAATCATATTTCACACACAGGCCCATTGAAAAGAATTCGAGAATTCCTTGTCTTTGAAAAATTAGAAAACAAAGGTTTTGGTCCAAGACTATATGATCCTAAAAAAGGTCATGTAGAAAATTTCAACATACCCGGAATTAATCCTATAGAAAATACCATTAATGAACAAGAAGTGAGTGCTGGTAAAACTTATGGCGTGGTGATGAAACCAGATGGACTAGATTTAGATCTATCAAAGCCCTACCCCCTACTTATATGGCTCCACGGAGGCCCATACCGCCAAACAAGCATTGGATACCATCCATTCCATAGTTATGGTATATACGATGGGATATTGGAAACTTTGCGCCAAAGTGGTGTAATTATCTTCAAACTGGATTACCGTGGAAGCTTAGGCTTTGGTAGAGATTACGCTGAAAGCCTTAAAGGATCCGTAGGAGAAATTGATGTTCAAGATGTTATGCAGGCCATAGAAGCAATCAAAGGTAGCTACCCTAGTATTGAAGATATATATCTTGCTGGGAATAGTTACGGCGGATATTTGTCATTAAGAACAATTGTCGAAAACCCAGATGAATTTAAAGGGGCGATGTCTATAAATGGTGTGACCGACTGGGAAAGTTTGCTGGTTAGAATAGGAAATTCTATATTCAATGTGCAATTCAATGGACTACCAAATAAAAACAACCGAGCTCTCTACGACCAAGCTTCAATTTTTGATAGTATAAAAAATCTAAACAAAGAAAAAATAATAATAATTCATTCAGAAAATGACCGTACAATACCACTTGTACAAGCAATGCTACTCGTAAATAAATTAAAGGAACATAAAAAAGCCTACACTTTTATTACGTATAAAAATGAGGATCATGTATTGAAGTACAAAAAGAATATTTTTGATCTTTGCCGACAGATGCTAATTATGGTAGAGAAAACAAGCGCTGACTGTAAGAAATAACTTACCTAATTACAAAAAATCCTAAGATCATAGCTACAAAATTAAATATTGTGTGTGATATAGATATCAGAATCAAATTTGGATACTTTATGTACATCCAAGCAAAAGCAATTCCCCCAATAAAAGTAAGCGGTAATATAAAAAGGTGATTAATATAGATTACATGCATCAATGCAAACACAGACGCATTGATAAATATAATAAGTGGTATATTTTTAAAAGCTGAAAGTAGCATTTTTAATAAAATTCCTCGAAATAATATTTCCTGTAAAACACTTATTGGGATAAAAAGGAGAAGAAATTTCTTATTTTCGTACCATCTTAAAAATGGGCTATGTGGGACTAGACTCACGAGCCAAAGCAAAAACAAAATTCCTGAAATAGTAAAAAGTGTATATGGTAGATAATCCTTTCTCCAATTTTTTAAAATGCCAATATCCTTATACGACCATTTTGCGCGATGTATAATCCCAAGCAATAATAGTGAAATAACAAAGAATATGGGGATCCTTAAGCCTTTAGGAAGGATATTAAAATAAATCAAAAATACAGGGAGTAAGAAAAGGTAGAATATTTGTATAAATACTATTTCTTTTTCTTTATTTATAAAATTCATTTTTTATAATTTTAAAATATTTCTAATTTTATCAACATCCAAAGAGATTTGCTCTGTTAGATCTTCGGTCTCAATAAAACGCTTAATGTCACGTAACCTTTGCACAACATCAATCTCTATTTCAACGCCATCTGTATGAGGGAAATTATCATCTGTTACATCAATCAAATGCACTTCCATTGTTTTACTTTTTTGATTAAAAGTTGGTATGGGCCCATAGTGTAACGCCCCTTTATATGTTTTACCATTAATTACAATCCAGACAGCATAAATACCATCTTCCAGCAATATATCAGCCGGTACAAATAAATTTAGAGTTGGAAACCCAATTTCTTTCCCTCTCCCAATACCTTTAATATGATGACTATGAATTAGCATAAGAATTCTGTAATTTTACAACACGATAAATACTATAAACAAGAACAAGGGTCGCAATCCATTGCGAAGCGGATAGGAAAGAATTATATAATTTCATATCAATCAAAATCGCTATAAACGGAAATGTCAGTTCTAAGATTGTAGAAATGTGCACAGGGGTTCGAGCCAGGCCTTTATAATAAATAAGGAGGGCAACCATCCCAGTGGAAACAGCTATCAGAGCAAAGAAGCCAAATTGTGTAGTGGTCGGCGTTGATAGTGAACTAGTGTACCCAAACGACACAATCACCACAAATGCAATGATGCTTGCAAATAAAAATCGGTAGAAAGTAGCAACACGACTTGAAATCTTTCCCAAAAGCATTTTGGAGAATGTTGTAGACGTGCCCCACGCAAAGGCAGCACCTAAGGCATAAAGCGCAGCAATAACTGTGCCCTCTCCTGTCCCCAGGTTAACAATACCATCTTTGAAAGTCACAAAATAAGCGGAAACAATAGCAAGAAGTGCCCAAGGGATATATTGTCTGGAGATTTTTTCTTTTAAAAAGATCGATGCAGATCCAATTGCAAAAAGTGGTTGAAGTTTTTGTAAAAGAAATACAACAGAAAAGGAAATGAAGTGGACTTTTAGTAGTGCTGTGGTAAACCATACCGTACCGAGCACCCCACTAAGTAATGAAACCAAAACCAAAAGCCACCATTCACGCTTAGAGATTTTCTCTTTTAATAAATATTTCCACACAAAGGGCAAAAGAATTATAAGACCGATAAGATGCTCAAAAAATATAATAGTAATAGGTGGTAAGCTGTATAGATTGCGTCGTATGACCCCATCGACTGACCAGAGAATTGCGGCAATAATTATAAGTACCGGACCAATAGGTATCTTTGTTAATTTTTTCATATGAAGCAAATTATACTAGTTTTTACGCCTATATACAAATTACTACTTTTTAACATTTATTGGGTGGTGTGTGCTCCATGCATACAGGGCAATGGAAGTCGAAGATGCCACATTCATTGATTCACATCGTGGATGCATTGGAATACGAAGCATAACATCACATAGTTCGCGAGTTTTTTCTCTAATTCCTTTTGATTCATTCCCGAGAATAAAAACAGTCGGGCCTTCAAATTTTTCTTCAACAATTGAATCTTTTGATTCTCCATCAAGCCCATATATCCAAAATCCGTGCTTTTTTAAATCCCGAACAACATTATTTATGTTTCCAATCCGTACAAGTGGGATCCGAAAGGCCATCCCAGCCGATACTTTAACCACAGCACCAGTTATAGGAGCTTGATTGTGCTCTGGAATTAAAACCCCCGCAATACCTAGCCCTGCGGATGAACGTATCACAGCACCAACATTTTGAGGATCTTGCAATTCCCCCATTAAAACTAATCCAGTGTCATTAGATACTTTAAGATTTTTTATAAATTGTTCATAAGAAATGACTAAACTATCAAGAGAAATGAGGGCAATGACACCTTGGTGTGTAGAGTTGCGCGAGATGTCACCTCGAATCTCCTCCTTCCCTAATTGGCTTATTGGAATATTTGCGTGTTCAATTGCACTTACAAGTCCTTTATCATCGTTGCGAGCTAGAAAGACCTTCTTGATTGTTTGAGGAGCATTCTTTAGAGCCTCCATTAGAGCATGCTTGCCGTAAATATAAATTTTCTCTTGTTTCATTTTATTGGTTGGAAGCGTATTGCTTTTTGTAAATATCGATAAGAGTGAAAAGAAGGGATATAGTAAGAGGGCCTATAAGAATACCGACAGGCCCAAGAAGAACAATTCCTCCTAATACAGCAAACAAAATAAAGATTGGTGGAACATTTATTTTGCTTCCAACAATAAGCGGTGTCAAAAAATTGTCTACCATCCCAACTACAACTATGGCCCATATGGCAAAACCAATAGCAGGCCCTGTTGCACCCATCCCAAGCAAAAAAAGAAATGCTGGAACAGACACAATAGCTGTACCAAGCGTAGGAACCAAGGACATAACCCCAGCAAAAACTCCCCAGAGTGCAGGATTTGGTACACCGAAGATATATAGCCCTACCCCCATCAAGATTCCTTGAATCACTAATATAAAGAGTGACCCTTTGATAACCCCATTTATAGCAACTGTCAGTCGATGTAGTATTGTCTCATCTTCATGATTAGAAAAAGGGTTCAACATTAGAAACATTTTGCGCCATTCCACACCATCTTTTAAAAAGTAAAACATTGTAATCACTACCAGCATAAACATAAACAAAGTAGACAAAGTTGCAGAAAATATATCAGATAAATGTTGGAATATAAAACTAGTAGCATCCCCCAACTTGTCTTTTACACTAAAAGGTAAACCATTAGGAAGGACTGCTTCGAAAGAGCGGGATGCTGATTCGATAAAAGTAGCCTGACTTTCTGGATTAGAGAAAGAACGATACAAGCTTTCAGATTCATTAAAAACCATTTTACCAATAAAGAACAATGGTCCACATACAACTATAATAAAAAATATCACACACAAAAGGGCTGAAAGGCCACTATATTTTGTAATATGTTTCATAAACCATTGATGAAGAGGATACAATACAACAGTAAAAGATATCCCAATAACAAGAACTGATAAAAATGGCTTAAAAATAAAGACAGAAAATACAGCAACAAGTAGCAAGAGTCCGAAGAAAAAGTATTTTTCTATGTTGCTTTTATTCATACACTTATTATAGCATATGGATAAAATTTGCTATAATAAGTGTATGAATAAAATAAAAAGACTCAATTTGACTTCAAGTTTAATAATATTAGGATTATTTATAGTGGTTTTAGTTATATCTCGAAATCTTCAGACAAAAACAAAAGAAACACCAATATTAGTAAATGACACTCCTCAACAGACCTCAAATTGTGGTCTCCTCACTACCGCTCCTGGCCCAAATGAAACGGTTGGACAAAACTTCCCTTTCAGTGTGATTATTGATAATAGTAATCGGGAAACTCTAGGCTGTAGTTGGACTGTATTTGAAGCGCAAGCTGGGGTAGTTTATGTAAAAGACATTAGTGATAAAGACATTGCCGATCCAACACCGTTAACCACAACCATGGAATGGATGACAACCGAGCCAGTAATTTATAACGCCAATATTCAAATCAAAAATAATTACAGAGGAAAGGCAAACCTAGTCATTAAAGAAGACGACCCTTCTGGAGAAAAAATTCCAAAAATAGTTACCATCCCTATCACGGTAGAATAACTAGAAAGACCCCCTACATTCATCGGGAGACAGTATGAATGTTTGCCCTGGGTCATAGATAATTTCAGACAGATCCAAGAAACGGTCCCCTGTTTCATTCACTGGAGCATATCCACGAACAAAATCGTTACCTTCTTTTTTGAAGGATAATTGCATGCGAGACTCACTCCCTTCGGATTTGAAATAATAATCTCCAAGCAATACGCCGTTACGATAAAAACCTGTGAAATTTCCACTTGAGCTATCCTTTTCAAAATTTTTAAAAGAAACATTACCCTGAATTACTTCACCCTGTTGGGATGTAATATGTAAAGTATAGACATCCTGTTTCAATCGAGCAACATAACATCCTTTGATTGAATCATTTTCTGTAGTAATAGCTGGTGAATAAGCTGGTAAGATTTTTGCTCGTTGGTAATATGCAAAAACACCGATAATGACAAGTGCCAAAATAACCCAAAATATTTTCATGCTGTATTTCATATACTTATTATATCATACTATTCCTTTTCTATTTGTGCGACAATTGCCAGATGATCACTCACCCCATCTACTAATTTTACATTGGAAGCTTTATATATAGGCGTAGTGAATAGTCCATCTACCATAAACATAATACCTTTTACTCTGTGCAAATTTTGATCAATGCTTGTTTTATATTCCAGTGGAATATTATCTTTGTATTTATTTGCAATTCTAGTGAAAGTTTCATTCCCACGGGGTGCATTTAAATCCCCACAAAATATAAATTCACCCAGTGGGTCAAGCGCTTTTAACAACAGCTCTAGATCAGCGAGCTGTTTAGGACTTGACTCTCCATGTTCGGTAATTGTGAAGTGGGTTGTTGCAAAACGAAAAGTAGCCCCGTTGGC
Organism: uncultured Candidatus Saccharibacteria bacterium; assembly: GCA_964580855.1. Lineage (GTDB taxonomy): Bacteria > Patescibacteriota > Minisyncoccia > Phycocordibacterales > UBA9973 > UBA8515. Next base: position 14,443 of record CAZOLF010000005.1, on the reverse strand, counting down.
ATCAGTGACATCGGCCCAGAGAAGAATATGGTTGTCTTGGTACTTTTCATTATTAATATACTCCTCGAAAGATTTAGAAACATTTTCTTCTGACCCTGTATAATATTCATATCCAGACTCCAAAATATTTTTTGCAAAAATTGCAACACCATGCCTCTTCCCTCTCAGATGAAAATTTCTAAATTTGTCACTAATCCAAAGTTGAGGTTTATAAACCCCAGAAAAATTTAACTCGTTCCTATAAAATTCAAAATCTTCTTCTAATAGCTCTTGCATACACACAACATCTGGCTGTTCCTTATGTATAAGGGAGAGAACAGTTTTAGTGTGTAAATTATTTTCAATATTTATTGACACAAGTTTCATAAAATTTATATAAAGGGATTTGGATCTTCAAATGTTAATGTCGTCATTGAGCCTAATTCCCTTGCAATATCGAGTGGACCTTTACCATATTTCTCTACATACAAATCACCGGCAGTACAAAATTTTGCCTCATCCCAATTAAACCCTAATTTTTCAGAAATAATTTTTACTTCCTGTTCTGAACCACTTTCTACTTCAACAAGCGGAAACAAATATGGCCAATCATCAATTGTAATTTTTGCCCCATCGAATTCCCACAATTCACGCTTTGATTCTTCATACGAGCGGGCATTGCAACCAATGGATTTTAAAATTGAAACTGTATTATCAAAATCGCGTTTGGTAATTATTGCCAAATCTTCAACTGCTTTATCAAGATCAGTTTTTGTCGCCACTCTTTCAAGGGTTTTGGC
>CAZOLF010000005.1:11822-13654 GCA_964580855.1 uncultured Candidatus Saccharibacteria bacterium | reverse complement strand
AACGTTAAAGTGATTTTCTCACCCTCATCCCGCACGCGTATAAATTTACCAAACTTCTGGAAACCAGAAGCTGGATCAAAAACAACCCGCTTCTGTACCATTTCATGATACACAAGTTTAGCTCCGACTTTTTTGAGCCGTTCTCGTATTTCATCTTTATTAATATGTATGAAGGTAGCTTCGTATTCAATCTGCATATTGGTTAATATAGCACACTTGACGTATTGTACTCAATAAAATGCTATAATATACACATGACAAATTTGATTCACGCGGACATATTTTTCTTCATTTCCTCAATTGGTTTCCTCATATTCGGAGTCCTTTTGGTCATCCTATTATTTAAGATGATAAAGATTGCTAATACATTTTCAAGAATTTTAAGCAAAGTAGAAAATGGGATTGATACAATCGGTGATACAACCAAAGAAGTTATCGAAGAGATGCGAGACAGTTTATTATTTAGATTTTTGTTCAAAGGTCGGAAAAAGAAAACAAAAAAAAGTTAAGAAAGATTAATAGTTAATTCATCCGCCTTAGGCGGGAAATAAAAAATATATGGTTAAAAAAATTACAAAGAAAGGTTCAGGTGTAGGTAAAGCAATCGCAGTTGGTGCAGGGGTAGCCGCTCTTGGAGCAGTAGCGTATTTATTGATGGGTCCAAATGGCAAAAAAAATCGTAAAGCTGTTAAAGCATGGACAGTGAAGATGAAAGCTGAAGTTGCCGAGAAAATGGAAAATATGAAGGAAGTAACAGCCCCAATATACGAAAAGATTGTGCACGAAGTCGCAGATAAATATAAAAAGTTAAAAAATATTGATTCAAAAGATGTACAGGCTGAAGTCAACGCGCTGAAAAAGCAATGGTCTGGTATGGCTAAAAAAGCAAAGAAATAACTCCGTAAAGGTCCTAAAATTACTAGTTTATAAATTACAATTCTATGCTTACTAATATTGCAATCGTGCTCGTTATATTATGGCTTCTTGGGTTCTTGGGATTCCATATTCTCGGAGCTTTCATACATATTCTTCTGGTGGTTGCGATCATTCTATTTTTGATCCGAATCATTCGTGGAGAAAATCCACTTAAGTAAATACTATTTAAAATAAAAATCCCCTAAGCTTATCAAAGGGGGTTTTTATTTGTCTAAATCAAGAGTTTCATCTATACGAATCTGTGCGAGGAATTCTGGCACGTGCGATACAATGATCATTGCACCTTTATATTCATCAAGAGCTTTTGCGATTACTGGAATATGACGAAAATTTATATGATTTGTCGGCTCATCGAGAATAAGAATCCCTGGTTTTTCTAACACTAATCTGGCAAACGCCACCAAGCCCTTCTGTCCTTCGGACAGACTCCCAATTTTTGTATATATAAGTTCGCTTGTGATTAAGAAGCTCGCTGCAACAGCACGCATGTGTTGTTCATCGAGCTTCAATCCCCCAATTTCCATACCTTCAGCCAAGGATTTGTACACAGTGTCTTCAAAATTCAATGTAGAAAAATCTTGCCTGTAATAGCCAATTCGTACGCCCTCTTTGATAGTTACCCCTTCGGCTGTCCCTCGTGCTAAATTTTCTAATAGTGTGCTTTTGCCAATCCCATTTGGGCCTTTAAGTAATAGATGTTGATTCTTTTTCAATTTAATATTTGCCTTCAACTTTTTTACTTTATGATTTTTCATTACTGAAAGTGATGTGATCGTAACTAAATCTCCTATTTGGTCCGGCTGAGCTGGAATGGTAAAGGCTCTGATTGTTTTGTCCTCTTTTCTGACATCAACTTTCTCTTCTTCCATTTCTTCTGCGAGTTCACGCATTCTTTT
>CAZOLF010000005.1:8351-11812 GCA_964580855.1 uncultured Candidatus Saccharibacteria bacterium | reverse complement strand
CCTTTTTGGCTTGGATATTTTTCTCAAGCTGAGCATTCTTCATTTGCTCTTTTTCTACACGAGCTTTGATTTCTTTTACAACGTTAAAATAGTTTCCAGTATATTGTTCAATTTTACGAGTGTAGATATCTAAGTACAAAACGCCTTCAGTAAAAGCATTAAGGAATTCTGCATCGTGAGAAATAACAACAACAGTCTTTTTGTAAGTGACTAAAATCCCCGCATGATCAAGATTATTTGTCGGCTCATCGAGTAACAAAATGTCAGGATTTTGAATGAGTGCCGAAGCAAGGAGCAATCGTGCTTGTTGTCCCCCAGAAAAAGTTTTGATAATTCGATCATGCACTTTCTCGTGGCCTTTCAAATGTACAACTTCCAAAACTTCGTCAATTTTTACATCAATATCATAAACTTTTTTATCGAAACATTTTTCAAAAAATTCACGAACGGTGAGATCCATTTCAGCTCGTGGAATTACTTGGCGAGAAATTGCAATACTGGCATTATCTGATATAAAAATATCTCCATCTTCAGGCTTATGCAAACCTGTAATTAACCCAAAAAGAGTACTCTTCCCCGCGCCATTTTGCCCCATTATTGTTAATTTCGCTCCACGACGAATACCAAAGCTGACCTCTTCAAGAATTGGCTTGTTGACCCCATATTCAAATGACACATTATCGAATCGAACGATAACTCCGTTATTCCCAGACATAATCTATAGATTACCCTATTTCGCCTTAAATAGAAAGGAGCCCCAAGTAATTTACCCAAAAAATGCTAAATTTTTACCAAAAGGAATCCGAAGGAAATGCGACCAAGGATCAACATTAATCCATTTACCATCCACCTTAACTTTTAAATATTGATGAATAAAAAGATTAAATGGCACATTCAGCACTTTTACGTCCCCTTCTGTAAAGCGACCACTTTTAATAAGCATTGTGCGGAGCAAATAATTTTGACCTGTGCAATGTAAAAATCCTGGTGGTGTATCATACACATTTCCAAATGCACGCCAAAATTCTGTTATAGTTTTTAATCTATTGCCTGTATATTTACTTGTCACATAATCATATGATAAGGTTAGAAATTCCATATTGCTCGTAGCTTTTTGATGCAAATCGGAAATTATTGTAGTTAATTCGGCAGGTATACTCTCGGGAATTGGAACTCTCCTAAACCCTAGGTGCGGAACAATAAGCCTAACAACAAAAAATACCAAAATCAAGTAACCCAATATAATAGACAAAAATATAATCATAAAGAATTACTTCAAACTTTTTTCTAAAAAATTAAGTGTTTTATCCCAGGCATCTATAGTTGCCTCTGGTGCATAATTGGCCCCAGAGGGATTGGCAAAAGCGTGTCCTACCCCTGGGTACACGTGAATTTCATTTTCCACACCAAGAGTGTTTAAAGATTCTTTGAATGTGTTTACCATCTCAATCGGAATGGCTTTATCTTGATCCCCAAATATTCCTAGCACTGGCCACTTTATAGGGGCAAGCTTGTCGGTTGTGGTTGCCATATTTCCTCCATAATAAACGACTGTGGCATCGAGCTCTTCCCCTGAAATTGCAAGTTCGACCGATTGTCTACCCCCAAAACACCACCCGAGTGATGCAATCTTTCCGGCCCCCTCTCCACGCAAATACGCAACAGCAGAACGCATATTGGCAACACCCGTTTCTGGATTAAATTTTTCTGTTAAGGCTTTAGCTCCAGTCTGATCGTCTGCCACCCCACCTAAAAGGTCCACAGCAAGCACCATATAACCCTCTTTAGCTAACGATTCCGCTGCTTGACGAGTTTCTGGGCGTAATCCCTTATTTTCATGAATCATAACTACACCAGGATATTGCCCGGGAGCCTCAGGTCGTACAAAATAACCTTTTGCCCCAGCAAAATATTCTACATTATCTCTTGTAAGAATGGGCATATTTTTAACGCTAGTCATTACATCTATGTTTTTGCCTTGCTCTTGTGAAAAATATCCTCTCTGATAGGCAACCCCCACACCGAAAATAATAATCAATACACCAAGTAATAAAAATTGTTTTTTAATCATTTTATGATTATACCAAATAATTATAAATAAACTTATAGTGCTATTATTGTATCGTGATTTTAGATATCTTAACGAGAATGCTATAATTTAAAACATGAAAGAAAACTTAGGTAATAATTTGCCCATACAAAATGCTCACGATAATGTCCGAAACATGGTGGAAGAAAAGACCGGCTATAAACCTGAAAAGGTGAACCTCCGACCTGCGCTAGAAAAATCTCTTGCCACAAAAGCGTATGTAGAGGACTTCATTTCTGATTTTATCCCCGAATACAAAAACTACAACAGTCGTCAACAAATGGTACTTGAAGAATATGTTTTGCTCGCTGACTTGTTAAAAAGGAAACTTTGGGATGAAATAAATCTAGATATAGAAAAATTATTGAATGATTCGGAGTTTATAAACTACCCTTTCCCGGGGAATCCAGAATTAAAAGAATTAACAACCATCAGAAAAGAAAAAGAACGCCATCAACTCACTTGGGAAGAAACAGCAGATATTATTCAAAAGATTATTGCCGTAAGAATGGGCCTCTTTTTAGATGGATGGGAAGAACGCATGAAAAAAGAAGAAACCGATGAAATGTATCAACAGCGTTTTGGAGAATTAGAGCTCATTATGAATAAACAAAAAAAGTTAGGTATGACATTGAAGTCTCCCGCAAACGTAATTTCATCAGGCTTAAATACGGGGATATCCTTTCCTATGGGATTACTTAAAAATTTACCTGACTTAATTAGGGCCCAGGGTGAATTACCAACAAAGGAGAAAATTATGGAATTATTTGAAAAAAATATGCAGATCCTTAGTGTAAAATATGCTGCGCAAGATTTAATGACTTTTGGGGTCCTAGACGAAGCTGTAAATCCAAGATCCCCCACTAGTACAGAAAAACCTGCAAACTTTTCCTCACAGCTATTTACCCTTGATGAAGTGGGTAAAGTTACTTTTAAAAAAGATGCCTTTGAAGCTCTGCATCCACAAATTAATAAATCAATTGAAGAATCCTATGCCGAAGAACACTCAGTTAAAAATCACATACTAAGCACAATGGAAAACAAACCCATACGCAATGACGGCAAATCTAGATCCCCCTGGAAAACATGCCCTGCGCTATTTGCAAAGTTATTGTTGGATTACGACAAATTCTTTAAACCAATAGCAGAAAGATTTCTCGAAACACAAGAAGAATATAAATAATTCTTTTTGGTATCAATACCCAATTATCTAAAATTGTGCTATATTCCTAAGGTAAATATTGCCCGATCGTCTAATGGTAGGACAGCGGTTTCTGGAACCGTTAATTGGGGTTCGAGTCCCTATCCCCCAGCACTTCGGCAAGCTCAGTGCAAGCGATATGATTTAAATATATGCACAAGCATTACGTAT
>CAZOLF010000005.1:6118-8341 GCA_964580855.1 uncultured Candidatus Saccharibacteria bacterium | reverse complement strand
TTGAAGCCGTTAATTGGGGTTCGAATCCCTGTCGGGCAGCACTGTTTATTTTTTGTCTAATGATTTTTCTAGTTCTTCCAGATTTTTTGATATAAGAATAAGCTCCTCCTTTATATCACTTATGGAATTTATTTCAGCCTTGAGTTCGGATTCAGTGCGCTCATTGAGCTTACGCTCACCGCGAAGTCCAGACAAAATCAATTCATTACCGATGAAGCTCGAAGTAAATGCTCCTGTCACTGCTAAGATAATTGCACCAATAATAAAAGAAAGTGGCCCATCCCACCAAGGGGTAGCAACAAGACTAATTGAAGATTCTGAGGAAAAATAACTTATTGCATTGTGGATCTGGTCAGCACTATGCCAGACACCACGCCAAAACAACACAATCCCAATTCCAACAACTAAAGCATAAACAACTGGATAATGGCTGAGATAACTCTGAATTTTCCTTTGAATTTTTTTATACTGATTCATAATATACTACAAGAATACCACAAAATTTACAAAACACAATTTGAAAGATTATCTTTTTTAGCGTATTATTACCCTTATGGAACACAAAAAACGAAAGATTAGTTTAGAGGAAATTAAAGAAGGTTGTATTAAATTAAGTGGTTCCGATGGAACCGAAGCAGAAGTATGTATGGCGCAAGAGGAACTCCGCCAAGGAATTTCAATCGTCCAATCATATAAAACTTCAGCCACTTTTTACGGTTCAGCAAGATTCACAGAAGATCACCCAGATTATCAGAGGGCACGCCGTATTGCAGGTAGGCTAGTAAAGGAATTAGGTTATGCTGTTTTGTCCGGAGGAGGCCCTGGCATAATGGAAGCGGCCAGCCGTGGCGCTGCAGAAGCAGGAGGTAAAGCCGTAGGTATGACAATACGCCTAAACCACGAACAAATTACAAATAAATACATAAACGAGGAAATCCCATTCTACTTCTTCTTTACTCGAAAAGTAACAATGCATTACACTACAGATGCCTGCCTGTTCTTTCCGGGAGGATTTGGCACGCTCGATGAACTTTTTGAAACAATCACACTCAAACAAACAAACAAAATTGACCAAATCCCGGTAATTTTAGTTGGGGTAGATTATTGGAACCAATTTGAAAACGTTATTCAAAAAATGCTTGTCAACCAATATGCTACAGTAAGCCCAGAAGAAACAAAACTATATGTAATCACCGACGATGAAGATGAGATAATAAAAATAATAAATGATTCAAAAGTAAGAAAAGGCTAAAATCTTTCAATCCTCTCATGTTAGAAAGTAAAAATCCTTCACAGTGTGAAGGATTTTTACTTTCTAATGCAAGATTTAATAAATGCGCTAAACAATTTATGCGGAGCCAGAGGCCGAGCAAGAAATTCCGGATGGAATTGCGTGCCCAAGAAAAATGGGTGTTTCGATTTCGGTAATTCAGCAATTTCCATTAACTTTCCATCAGGGGAAACTCCCGAGAAGATTAAACCCCTATCTTCTAACTCGGTTATATAAGAATTGCTAACTTCATAGCGGTGGCGATGACGCTCAATTACACTATCGGCACCATATGCTATTTGTGCAACACTCCCCTTTTTCAACACTGCCTTGTAGTCACCCAAACGCATTGTGCCACCCATTTTGTTTTCATTTAAATTTTTTACTTGTGAATCCATTACATCTATCAAAATATTTTTGGACTTTGAATTCACTTCGCGAGTATGCGCATCTTTTAACCCTAAAACATTTCTTGCGTACTCTATAACCATCAACTGCATTCCATAACAAAGCCCAAAATAAGGAATTTTATTTACACGAGCATATTCAATCACCGAAATAATCCCCTCAACCCCCCGAGCACCAAATCCTCCCGGGACAAGAATCCCGTCAAATTTAGAAAGTTTGTCCAATGCACTTTTATTATTTTCAAATTCTATAGAAGATATCCATGTTAAAACTGGTTTAACATTACTGTCGTATGCTGAATACTTGATGGCTTCAATCACAGATAAATATGAATCTGAAAGTACAAAGTCCCCAGTATTGAAATACTTACCAACAACAGCAATATTTACTTCCTTCGTAGAACTATGTACCTTATTGGCAAACTTTTTCCATTTCCGACTACCTTCATTGTCGCTTGTATCACACTTCATCGACACAACGTCGCAAATCATATCGCCGAGCCCCTCCTTTTCAAAATTAATTGGAATATCATAAATACTGTCCAC
>CAZOLF010000005.1:0-6108 GCA_964580855.1 uncultured Candidatus Saccharibacteria bacterium | reverse complement strand
TGATCGATAGCAATTGTTGGAGATAAACCTGATATACTTTCAACATCTGGTGCTGAAATCACACGGTCAACTGGCACGTTACAAAACATCGATAACTTTTCTTTGCGCTTGTCATCAAGAGGGACAACACTTCGGGCAATTATTACATCAGGTTGGATCCCTGAAGCATTTAGGGTACGTACAGCGTATTGTGTAGGCTTGGTCTTCATCTCACCTACCTTCGAAGGCACTGGGAGGTATGATACCATAACAAAAAATACACTTTTACTGTCACGCAATTTCATCATACGAGCGGCTTCGAGAAATAACATATTTTGATATTCACCCACAGTTCCGCCGATTTCAATAACAACCACATCTGCTTTAGCGGTATCACGAGCTTCTTCAATGCGACGAATTACTTCAAGTGGGATATGGGGTACCACCTCTACACACTTACCACCATATTCTAAATTTCGCTCACGATTTATGACAGATTGGTAGACGCGACCGGTAGTCATATAATTTATACGATTTAAATTCACATTTAAAAATCGTTCATAATTACCCATATCCTGATCGCATTCATCTCCGTCAGAAAGGACAAACACTTCTCCATGCTCTGTTGGATTCATGGTGCCTGCATCAATATTTATATATGGATCAATCTTAATAGCAGTTACAATCCGGCCACGGTCTTGTAAAATTCGAGCTATAGAACTTGCCGCTACACCCTTACCTACACCAGAAATCACGCCTCCGACGACAAAAACATACTTGCATTCATTCTTATTTTTTTCAGATTTTGTAGGAGATTTCTTTTTCATGTTATTTCCTTAGATATCTACGAATTGCAAAAACGCTGGAAATGCCTCCAAGAATAGAACCAGATACTAGCATTATAAAGAAGAGTTGGAAGAAATTGTTAGTGTAATATGAAAATAGATTTATGCCAAGAAACTCTGTCATCTGACTTCCAAGCCATGCTGATACAGGCCAGAAGATTAAAATAACAACTACTGATGAGAAAAATCCAACTAAAATTCCTGAAAAAATAAATGGACCTCGAATATACATATTGGTAGCACCAACAAGACGCATTACAGATATTTCCTCTCGAGACATGTAAATAATAAGTCGAATAGTATTGAAAGTAATAACAATAGATATTAAAATCAAAACAATAGATAGTGCAAATCCTAAGCGTTGTGCACCTCGGATTATAGAATTGAGACGATCAATTACTAACTTGTTTTCATGATAATTGATTTTATCGATAACCGTTAGGGCTTCTTTTGAAAGTGCTGTGTCTTGCTCAAAATGCTTTGCAATAGCTTCATATTGTGAAGGGTCTTTAGCTTTAACATTGAGTGATGCCCCAAGAGGATTTTCATCTAACTCATCGAGAGCTTGAATTGTGAGGTAATCATCAGCGTGCTTCTCGCGGAAATTTTGAAGTGCCTGATCTTCTGAAATATAATTTACTGAAGAAACTTCCGGGAGCTTTTTTAAACCTTCTTCTACCGACATAACACTTGCCTGAGTTGCCCCTGGAACAAAATAAATTGTGATGTCCACACGTTCTTTTAAATCATTGAGTGAAGATTGGAGGGTTGCTTGGACAAAGACAAGGCCAGTGATAACAAATAATGTTATCGACATTACCATTACAGATGCAAGGGAGGTAAAACCACTGCGCACAAAACTGCGATAACCGGAACGTATGATGCGCTTAAGATTTATCCAAAACATAATTATATTATATCACATATTTACCATCTTTATCATCTCGCACAATTCGACCCTTATCGAGAGTAATCACCCTCTTACCTATTGAATTTATAACGCTTTTATTGTGTGTTGTAAGGATGATTGTCGTTCCAAGAGCGTTGATTTTTTTCAATATTCCTACAACGTCATTTGTATTTACTGGATCAAGATTACCTGTTGGCTCATCGGCAATAATCAACTCAGGTTGAGTAATAATAGCGCGAGCAATAGCCAAACGTTGTTTTTCTCCTCCAGACAATTGGTGTGGGAAGTGCAACATTCGATTACCTAAATCAACGAGGTCGAGCACATGCGGAACATCGATCGCAATTTCTTCATCAGTCTTGCCTGTCGCCTCCATTGCAAACGCAATATTTTCATAAGCAGTCTTATTTGGTAACAATCGAAAGTCTTGAAAAACAACTCCAATCTTTCTGCGCATTTTTGTCAGATCACTATTGCAAAGCTTATGAATATCTACAGATTCAAAGCAGATAGTGCCTTCTGTCGGCTTCTCCTCGGCTAATATAAGCTTGGTTAGTGTGGTTTTCCCTGCCCCAGAGTGGCCTACAATAGAAACAAATTCCCCAGGAGCTATAGTGAGAGTAATGTTTTCAAGAGAAAGTGTGTCATCCTTGTATTTTTTTGTGACGTTGTTGAAATAAATCATAGCAATATGCTCTCTATTATAACTTTTTTTTCGTTTTTATCAAAATGACTAAATTCGTTCCTCTTTACAAATCTTTTTCTGCTTCGATGAATTCGTCGAGTTCACCGTCTTCGAGAATTTTGTCAGCATTGTGAGTCTCTACCCCAGTGCGTAAATCTTTTATGAGTTTGGAAGGGTGGAGAATATAATTACGGATCTGGCTCCCCCATTCTATATCAGTCGTGGTAGAAATTGATAAACCTTTTGCAAGACGCAACTGATCCTCTTCCTGCTTTTTAAATAACTTGCCTTTTAAAAGTGACATCGCTCGCTCGCGATTCTGCTCTTGAGAACGTTCAGTCGCGACATGAACAGATAGATTTGTAGGAATATGCACAATCCGTACAGCAGTCTCGCGCTTATTTACATTTTGCCCGCCCGGGCCACCCGCTTTGCTAAATTCAATATTTAATTCATCAGGGTTCAATTCTATAGGTGCATTATCCGCAAAAACTGGGACCACTTCTACCAAGGAAAAACTAGTGCTTCGTTTTTGTTTAGCATTGAACGGTGAAAGACGTACCAAACGATGCACACCATTTTCATTCTTGAGAGTGCCATACACATCGCGCCCTGAAATTTCAATTGAAATATTGCGGTACCCTCCATGATCATTTTTATTTTCATGGATTAGCGACGTTGACCAACCTTTATTCTCGGCATATTTTTCATACATATGGAGAAGCATAGCTGAAAAATCCTCAGCATCATCTCCCCCAGCACCAGAAAGTATAGAGAGGACAGCATTGCCCTTGTCATACTTTTTTGCACCCAAGAGCATATCTTTTAACTCAGCTATTGTTTTAATAACTGTTTGAGCATGTATTTTGTCTTGCCAGAAATCAACATTTGTCATCTCAGCTTCAAGATTATTTATTTCATTTTGGATTTCTTCAGTGCTTCGTTGCATCACAGCATTATAGCAAATTTATTTGTATTTAGTAGATTGGAAAAAACCCCATATTATAGTAGTATAAAATCAGTTTATGCCGTCATAGCTTAGTGGTAAAGCACTGTCTTGGTAAGACAGAGACCGTGAGTCCGATTCTCACTGACGGCTCCGTAAAAATAAATATGCCATCTTAGCTCAGTTGGTAGAGCAACCCCTTCGTAAGGGGTAGGTCCCGAGTTCGATTCTCGGAGATGGCTCAAAATACATCTTGACTTTAATGGAATGACTGGTAGTATGGAGGCTATGATACCAGTACCAGTACCGACAATGCCTTATAGTGTTCCCCTTTTTTCCCAAGTCAGTGATATTTCCTCAGTAGATTGGAAACAAAAGGGCTGTGGTGTGGCGGATGTTGCAATGATTGTAGAATTTTACAAACCCAACACCACCTCAGTACAAAAAATACTTGAACAAGCGATCAAAGAAGGTGCTTATGTAAAAAACGTTGGTTGGAGCCATGCAGGCTTAGCCAAGCTGGCGGTAAAACATGGCCTCGTTGGCAAAACAGTAGATCTAGCCCCATTGAAAAATGAAGTGGCCTTAAGTCAATTTAAAAATATAGTCACAGATGGTCCTGTTATAGCTTCAATACACAGAGGCTTCAATCCAAAAAGTCCGAATGGTCATCTTATCGTTGTAACGGGATTTGATAACAAGGTAGTATATTATAATGACCCTGGTAAGCGTGACGGCATTAAGACTATTCCAATCTCGGATTTCATGAAAGGTTGGAAGAAGAGGCTGATTGTGATCAGAGACCCTGAACAATCGGATAAAGTTACTACTTTAGTTTCCTAAAAGATTTTTAAGAATCTTTATAAAGCTGTACCCACAAGGCAAACTTTCTGCCATGGCTTGTAAACGCTATGGAAATTTTTCTCTTTTATCACTCCGTTTGGATAAGTGACTGTATACAAAACATCAGTAGTGACCCCATCATGAGGTGTTTCGGTGCATTTTGTTTGTCCCATTGGAAGCTCTGTCGTTGGAACATATTTTGTAGGAGGTGCGGGAATTTTATCATACACAAGAGGTTTCGAAATTTCTACAGACCTACCGTCTTTCTTACCATAAAGTTCCATTATAACTTGTTGATTTTCTACACGTGCTTGTAATAAAAGATAATTATTTGTATCATTCCGAAAACGAAAATCTGGGTGAGGACCATATATAGTAGCGTCAAGCCCAGGAGGATCATAATAATGAATTACAAAACGGTGATTTTGTCTTTCTGTAATAGGCAGTCCAGCGTTAAGAGCTAGTCGAAATAATGTAGTAGCAACTTGGCACAATCCTCCTCCGTATTCTTTTGTAGTTTTATCTTCTTTAATTACCATTTCTTTTAAATAACCCTCCTTTTCAGTTACAGGGCCAATAGAAGCAACAGTAGAAAATTCCGCCCCTGGTGGTATCAGCATCCCATTAATAGTGGCCACCCCTACTTTTATATTATGTTCACGATCTTTTGTGCTTCCTTTAAACCCAGTACGAATCTCTCCAACTAAATCCAATATTCCATATGTTTCTATTGTTTTTTTTGTTACCTTAGGTTCAACCTGTATAGTTTGAATATCTATATATATTGTATTTTTTTCAGGTTCTTCTGTGGAATCAAAAACAGCTTTATTAATTTTCTTTAAGAGATCCTCAGTGTCAATTATATTTCCAGGTTCACCTGCGGCTATCTCAACAAGACCACCATCTTTCATTTGGAAGCGACTATTTTTAGGAGGATTATCTACAAATCCTACAATTGTGTTATCTAAATAATTTTCTAATTTTACGTTATCTATACTTAAAGAGTTTTTATCATCTATAGTTAACCATGTTATAAGTTTTTTCCCTGTTACTTTCCACTCATATTCCTTATATTTAAAAACAAGATTTTTGTCTTTCGCGAAACTTTCCGCAAAACCAATAAAAGGTTCCAGTTGGGCAACGGTAACTTTAGGGATGTCTTGATTGATAGCAAAATCAGTATGAGTTGTATCAAGTAAAAGTATTTTATTCTCTAAGATATCTAACACTTGGTCTCTATCGATTGTTTCCCCTTCTTTTTCTCCGAGGATAGTCACTTTATCATGAATGAAAGAAAATGTGGCTGGAACACTTTTTTTAAAAAATCCATAAACATCTGCGTCCAGAAAAGAATGTATCGATTCTTTATACACTCTATTTGTAAAGGTAAATTCTTTTGGCCTAAATTTTAACATCACCCTCTCTTTAAAATTAACAACATGATTGTTGCTACGGCCCCATTGATAAGCTTCTTCCAAGCTAGTCTGCCAATTATTAAGTGAGAAATATTCTACAGAATTATCAGGGGTATTCCCCCCTGCAGACATTGGAATTTTTACTTTTTGAACTCTATTTGAATTGGTGAAACTTACACTCAAGCCATTTTCTTCTAAGTATTTTACTTTTTCAGTAAAACAATCTAATACTTCATTGTAAGTCTTTCCGCCTACAGATTCGCCCCCAACTAACACACCAGGATAGAATTGTCCTTCATATTTCTTAGCAAATTTTTTGGAATCTACAATTGCTAAAATAAAGACAGTAGACAATATTAATAAAACAATTATTACCCATCTAAATTTATAGGCAAGTACTCTGAATGTATTCGGGTATTCTGACATTATTATAGTATAGCATTTTATGCTTAATTCCCTGAGACTAAACAAAAGCCCCTTACAGG
>CAZOLF010000004.1:30458-35904 GCA_964580855.1 uncultured Candidatus Saccharibacteria bacterium | reverse complement strand
CCAGAGCTTGGGATAGATTGGATAGTGAGCAATCCTATACTATCGGATAAAGATTTAAATGCTCCATATTTAAAAGATATTAATATTAATTTTGAATAATATATGAAAATATTAGTTACAGGCGGAGCCGGATTTATTGGATCAAATTTCATCCTCTATATGATGAAAAAATATCCCGATTATAAAATTGTTAATCTAGACAATCTAACTTATGCTGGAAATTTAGATAATCTAAAATCTATTGCAAAAAGTAAAAATTATAAATTTATTAAAGGTAATATTTGTGATAAAAAAGTTGTAGAAAAAGCTATGAAAGGTTGCGACATTGTAGTACACTTCGCTGCTGAATCTCACGTAGATCGATCCATCGCTGGCCCATCAATATTTATAGAAACTAATATTAAAGGCACTCATGTACTATTGGAAACTGCTCTAAAGTTAAAAATTAAAAGATTCCACCATGTGTCGACCGATGAAGTATTTGGCACATTGTCTTTAAAAAATTTGAATGAGAAATTTAATGAGGAGACCCCTTACTCCCCTCGCTCACCATATGCTGCATCTAAAGCAAGCTCCGACCATCTGGTTCGAGCATATATAGAGACATACAACTTCCCTGCTACAATCTCGAACTGCACAAATAATTATGGTCCCTACCAATATCCGGAAAAGATTATTCCCCTTTTCATTAAAAATGCTCTTGCAAATAAATCTTTGCCAATTTATGGTAAAGGCAAAGCTGTTCGGGATTATTTATATGTAGAGGACCACTGCAAAGCATTGGATTTAATACTCCACAAAGGTAAAATCGGTGAGACATATTGTATAGGTGGCGATTCAGAAAAAAATGGTAATCAAATAGCTGATACTGTTTTAAAATCACTAAAAAAACCTAAGACTTTTAAAAAATTCGTAGAAGACAGGAAAGGCCACGATATGCGTTACGCAATGGATCACTCAAAGATAACAAAAGAGTTGGGATGGTACCCAAGTGTGACATTCGAAGAAGGAATCGAAAAAACTATAAGTTGGTATATAAAAAATAAAAAATAAAATGAATCTAATAAGTATCTGCATCCCCACATATGAAATGCATGGAAGAGCAAAAGAATTATTAATTCGCAGTTTTAATATGCTTCAAAAGCAAACTTATCAAAATTTTGAAGTTATTATCTCAGATAATTCAGAGGACGATGTCGTCAAAAATCTTTGTGAAAGTCCTGAATATAAGTCTTTAAATATAAAATACTCAAAGAACCCAAGGAAAGGATTGTCCGCAAACACAAATGAATCTATGCGAAAAGCAACAGGAGATTTGATAAAAATATTGTATATGGACGATTATTTAGCAAACGAGCAATCACTTGAAAATATTGTAAAAAAGTTCCAAGGCAAGTGGCTCGTCACAGGGTGCGCTCACGATACTGGTACTGGAGAAATGGTAAATCCACACTACCCTACTTATAATGAAAAAATATATTTGGGTAAAAATACGATTGGGTCCCCTTCAGTAGTTACACTTAAGAACGAAGACTTAATATTTTTTGATGAAAAATTGTCTTGGGTTCTAGATTGTGATTATTATAAAAGGCTTTATGATAAACAAGGCGCACCTACGATACTAAATGAAATCAATGTAATCATTGGAGTTGGCAAACATCAAACCACTCATCATTTGCCATATAGAATCAAATTAAAAGAAAGGTTATTAATGTGGCAAAAATACAGCAAAAGTAACCTGTTGGAATTCTTTAAATTATGTTAAAATAAAGCCATTATTATTTACCTAAATAAACCATATGATACCAGTATTAAAACCAACAATTGACGAACAAACAAAGAAGGAACTTATTGAAGTTCTTGATAGTGGTTGGTGGGGCTTTGGGCCCAAAACCCAAGAATTCGAGAAGAAATTTGCCGAATATGTTGGTGCTAAATATTGCGTAGGAATGAACTCCGGAACTTCAGCCCTAGATTTATGCTTGAAGGTTCATAATATTAATGGTGGAGAATTAATCACCACAGCAATGACATTCGTCTCTGACGCAATCGTTGGTGAATGGAATAATATGGATGTAACTTTTGCGGATATTGATCCAGATTCTCTTTGCCTCGATCCAAAGTCTGTTGTAATTACCCCAGAGACTAAAGCTATCATTACCGTCGATTCCCACGGACGACTGGCTGATATAAAGGGCTTGCGAGAAAAATTCAAAGGTTTAATAATTGAAGACGCTGCTCACGCCATGTATACACCTGGGGCAGGCCTTGAGGCTGATATAACTATTTGGAGTTTCCAAGCGGTTAAATCTATGCCTATGTGGGATGGTGGAGCAATAACAACAAATGATGAAGCTGTGTACAAAAAGTTGCGCACACTGACATGGCTCGGTGTAGAAAAATCTACATATGACAGAGCTATTGGTAAAAAGTATACTTGGGATTACGATATAACCCAATCACAAGGTATCAAAGCTTACATGACAGATGTCCAAGCAGTAGTAGGGCTTGGGCAACTTCGTCGCCTCGAACAAACAAATGCCCGTCGAAGAGAAATTGAAGCTAAGTACAATGAAGCATTCAAAGATATACCACAAATTCAAATACCGATGCATTCTCATACAGTACAGTACTACACCATGAAATGTGAAAATCGAAATGAATTATCCGAATTTCTGGCAGAAAATGATATTGCAACAAGCGTTCACTTCAAGCCACTTTCAGAAATGACTTATTGGAAAAAAGGAGTTAAAAGACCAATACCAGTTACAGACAGAGAATGGGTAAAATTATTATCCCTTCCGGTTCATAATGCCCTGACAGACGAGGAGCTAGATTTTGTTATTAAAAAGGTAAAAGAATTTTATGCAAAATAGGATTTTAGTTACAGGAGGCACAGGCAAACTAGGAATAGAACTCCAAAAACATCTTGATGGACATTATGTTGGTAGTCAGGATTTAGATTTTACCAAAAAAATAGAAAAGGGAGATTACGATTTGATACTACATATAGGAGCATACACAGATGTACGTAAAGCCGAAACAGAAGAAACAGAAAAATGTTTCCAAGTAAATACTTACGGCACATTTAATCTTGTTCAAACATATAAAGATGTGCCTTTTATTTATATATCTACAGAATATGCCAAAAACCCAATCGGAGTTTATGCTTTGACTAAAAAGCTCGGTGAAGAAGTTGTAAAAACCCATCCAAATCATTTAATAATTAGAACTTTATTCAAGCCCAACCCATTCCCTTTTGATAAAGCATATATCGATCAATACACCCAAGGTGATTATGTAGATGTCATAGCCAAGCTTTTAGCAGATAGAGTTAATAGTTGGGATAGAAAAACTAGTGGACTAGAGTACCTCGGAACAGGGCGCAAAACCATGTTTGAATTAGCAAAACGCACTCGCCCAGACGTCGAACCCAATAGTGTACAAGATTATATTAAACAAACTGGGGTCAAAATCCCAACAGATTATGAATAAGTTAAAATTACCTCAAGTCACCCTCTGCGCCTTTGGATCAGAAAAGTACAGAGAATCGCAACAGAAAGCTCTTGACTACAGCTCAAAGGATATAGAATTTGGTGCTGTAAAAAATATTATAGTACCCACAAATTCAATTGATGAGTGGAACAAAGCTGTAGTATTTGACCTTGGAGATCACATCGATACTGAATTTGCTCTTTTAATACACCCAGATGGATTTGTGGTGCATCCAGAATGCTGGCGAGATGAGTGGCTTAATTATGATTATATAGGTGCCCCATGGCCATTGCCTAAGGATGATTTTTCTTACAGAGACATAAATGGGATTTTACAAAGAGTTGGTAATAGTGTTTCATTAAGATCAAAAAAACTTTTGCAACTACCCAAGAAAATCGAAATGGAATGGAAACCTTTCCACGGTTTTTATAACGAAGACGGGTATATCTCTGTAAACATGCGCCATGTGTTCGAAGAACACGGGTGTAAATTTGCACCATTAGAAGTAGCAAGGTACTTCTCCAGAGAGTGCGAAATTCCTGAAAACAAAAATATAGACAAAACATTTGTATTCCACAGGCATAAAGGCAAAAATAAAAAATATCCTAATTTTGAAAAATGATAGTAACAGAAATTTACAATGGACAAGGCTTGGGTAATCAACTGTTTGCCTACGTCTTCACTCGAGTTATAGCCCTGGATAAAGGATGTAAATTTGGTATTGCACATCCAGAAAGATTTAAAGGAGGTGGCTTTTTAAAATTAGATTTTGGTGAAAAGGTTAAAGGTGGCATAATCCCTTTTGAAGGTGGTTCCCCAATAAAGCTCCCAGATCAAATACAATATTATTTCTGTGAAGAAAGACTAAATCACCCAAACGGAACAGACATTCGCGATTATGATTGGAGAGTAAAAAATATCGAAGATAATACAAAAATCGACGGATTATTCCAAGGTGAAGATTATTTTTCTCACAGAAAAAATGAGATCCGGGAATGGCTTAAAATAGAACATATGGAAATGCCCGAAAATTTATGTATTGTGAATTTTCGTGGAGGTGAATATGTTGGAGGTAATGATTTATTCCTACCGCTTGAATATTGGAAAAATGCAATCAATTATATAACTTCCAAAGTTCCTAATATCCAATTCAAAATAGTCACAGATGATGTTGAATCTGCAAAAAAGTTCTTCCCTAATTACGAAGTGTCACACGATATGGCCAACGATTATGCATCTATCCAGTATGCAAAATATTTAATTCTCTCAAATTCGAGCTTTGCAATATTGCCTGCATGGCTAAATGAAAATGCAAAAGTTATTATTGCGCCTAAATACTGGGCTCGACACAATGTGTCAGATGGATACTGGTCATGTGGGTATAACATAGTCAAAGGATGGCTCTATCTCGACAAGAAAGGTAAAATTTCTGATTATGAATCTTGTCTAAAGGAGAAAAACGAATACATGGAGAAAAACAAAACTTTATTTTATACAGGCCAACCCAAAGTAAATTTTCGAAAGAAACTTGTATCATCAATAAAGATGCTTCTTCCAAATAAAATAAAGCAGAAATTAAAATCAATATTATATAAATGAGTAACCCTAAAATTACCAAAAATTTTCTAATGGTTTCAAATTACAATGCTGATATCAGTTGGATTTTGGACTATACTGATAACTATATAATATATGACAGAAGCGATACAGATGAGTGGACTAAACCTTTCGACCAATCAAAGGTCATTCGAGTAAAAAATATTGGTTGGGACATTTACGACAAATTTACATATATTATTGATAACTACGACAATTTACCAGACTCAATAATTATGACCAAAGGTAATATATTTAAATATATTACAAAAGAAGAATTTGATGCAATTTGTAATAACACAATTTTTACTCCAATATTCACCAAGCACCACAAAACAAAATTACCAATATCATT
>CAZOLF010000004.1:30063-30448 GCA_964580855.1 uncultured Candidatus Saccharibacteria bacterium | reverse complement strand
AAATGGTATGTACAATGAGATCAACAATAGTTGGTATTTAAATATATTTCCTGCAAAACATTTCACAACTTACAATGATTTAATATGGAGATATCTAGAAAAAATTCCTAAATATATCCCTTTTGCCCCAGGGTCTAACTATATAGTTACAAAAAAGGATATCCAACAATACCCAAAATCTTTTTATGAAAAGCTACGACGATATATTAACTACAGCTCTCACCCAGGTGAAGCACAGGTAATAGAAAGAATTCTGTATTTACTCTGGAGTGGAAAATTTAATTTAGAGCTACCTGTAAAATTAAAAATTAAAAATTATATTGTGACACAAATAAAAAATTTACTTTTCATTATAAAGAAAGTTGCGCCACAAGGTATTAAAGAT
>CAZOLF010000004.1:27101-30053 GCA_964580855.1 uncultured Candidatus Saccharibacteria bacterium | reverse complement strand
ATTTAAAAATCAAACATCCCTAGAATCTATAAAAGACTACCGTAAAAATGTAAAAATTTATGATATTTTTACATACAATGGCGAAGCAGATATCTTGGAAATTCGTTTAAATATTTTAAAGGACCATGTAGACCAGTTTATTGTAGTTGAAGCTCCCACCACATTTTCAGGGCTAAATAAACCTTTATACTTCGAAGCGCAAAAAGAGCGTTTTGCTCCATTCGTAGAAAAAATTAAGTACTTTGTTATAGATGATTACCCAAATGATAAAGAGTTATGTCACCTCGCAGATTCAAGCTCAAATGTACCGAACAATGGTCCAGAGCACTGGAGAAGAGAATTCTACCAAAAAGAAAGTATCAAAAAGGCACTCACACATTTACAAGACAATGATATATGTTTTATTGGAGATGTCGATGAAATATGGAACCCTGAAATCATAATTGATTACACCAAAGATAACATTTTTAAATTGAGGCAAGACGTTTACAATTACTACTTAAATAATTTATCAACTGAACCTTGGGCTGGTACATTAGTAACCAAATACAAAAATATAAAAAATAGCTGTTTGAATCACTTGCGTACTTCCAGCAAGACAAATTATACTTATCTAAGAAATGGTGGGTGGCACTTTACTTCTATTGGTGGTTTGGAGGAAGTACGAAGGAAATTGAATGATTCATACACAGAAGAAAGCTATAACACAAAAGATGTTCAAGAAAAGCTAGAGAGCAGATTTGGTAAAAAAGATTATCTTGGTAGAAGTTTCAAGTTTACTATAAGCGACAAAGGCCTACCAAAATACATTACGGATAATAAGGAGAGGTACCAGCATTTATTTAAACAAGATGACAAGTAAAAACATAGAGACAAATATTGACGTCATAATCCCTGTATATAACGGACAGGATTTTATCATACAAGCCCTTGATTCAGTTATTAATCAAACACTATCCCCTAATAAAATTATTGTGGTTAATGATGGCTCCACAGACACAACCGCAGAACTTATAACTGGATATGCTACAAATTCGAAAGTCCCCATCGAGCTTGTAAACAAAAAAAATGGTGGGTTAAGCTCTGCGCGCAATGCGGGGGTTAATGCAAGTAATACACAATTTATCGCATTCTTAGATGCAGATGACACATGGGATAAATACAAACTTGAAAAGCAACTAGAAGTTTTCGAAAATACTACTTTTAAAAATCTTGGATTGGTTTATTGTGACTATGATATCATAGACTCAGACAATAAAATTATATTCAAAAATTATAAAGCGCCCCTAGACTATAAGAATATGCGGGGTAACGTTTTCAAGAAACTTCTAGAGCGCAATCAGATTGCATCTAGTGGTAGCGGTGTTTTGATCAAAAGAGAAGTCTTTGAGAAAACAGGCTTATTTGACGAAAATTTAAAATTTGGAGAGGATTGGGACATGTGGCTTCGTATTGCAAAAGTTTATGAAGTAGATTTTGCTGACAAAATTTTGGTACACATAAGAAAACATGGGTCAAATATGACGGCAAATCCTACATCAATTTTTGAACGTGAGATTGCTTTTTATAAAAAATGGATTGCCAGCTTAGACACAATGTATATCCCCCTTTTCTGGGCAGATAAAATTACCTATAGAATATTAGTCGCCATGGGGAGAGCAAATCTACTAAAGATCTTGCAACAAGCTATTTCGAAAGAAGAATTTCAAAAGCTTTTCAAAATAAGTTTAGGGTCATTTTATTTATACATACCTATTTTTGTCATTAGACAAATATTGAATTTATTCATTCATCCAAGAATAATTTTAGGATTATTAAAAAACAAAGGTAGATAATCTAAAATTTTTTGTATACTTTATACAGAAATGGGTACAATCTTCTAATTATAGACCCTGTAAATATTCTGTATATTAACATTCGCATATGTAGATTACAGTAGGCCAGATAAAAATTGGGGTAATTACTCTTGTATAATTTTGCTAACTTGATCGATTTTTCAAATTGTATAATTTTATTTTTTGCACTTAAACTTTCCTTGTGAATAAGAAGTTTGATCCCAACCGTTCTTAAATTTGCAAATTTACCAATCGTCCCCATTCTCAGCCATAAATCATAGTCCTCTACATGCTTCATATTTAAATCTTCAGAGTACCCATCTAACTTTAAAGCAGTAGATTTTCGAAACATTACGCTCGAATGTATAAAACAATTTTTATTCAAAATGATTTTCCTGATATCTAAATTATTTAACGGATTAATATGTTCAAATACTGTACTACCATCTTCATATACAGCTCTGACTCCAGTACCCACTAAAACATAATCATTATTTTTCTCTAGAAATTCAATTTGCTTTTTTAATTTATCCTTGTCTATCCATTGATCATCATCATCAATACGGGCGATATATTCACCTTTTGATTCTTTTAATCCCTTATTTAAGGTCTTTTGTATTCCTAGATTTTGTTCGTTTTTTATATATATAATCCTATGATCCTTTTGTGCCAATTCCGTCACAATTTGAGCCGTATTGTCACTAGATCCATCATCTATGACCAAAAGCTCCCAATGCATATAAGTTTGGCTTTGGACGCTTTCTATGGCCATTTTAATCCATTTAGAGCCATTATATGTGGGTAATATGATTGAAATTAATTTATCCATACTATATTCGTATCCACTCTGGTGGAATTAAATCACTTGTATCAATAGTACTATCTCCGAACCATTGTTTAGGACAAATCACTAATTTGCTTGGATTATTTGATAGCCATGCGCCCCACCAAGAAAAGCTACTATTAGCTAGTACAAAATGCTTACAAGTACTCATTATAATTAATGTTTCGGCTACACTTATATCACTATTTATATCGGCATCCACAAACACGGTAGGATAATTGAACTTTAAATTTTTTTTGCACCATTCTATGTCATCTCTATCAAATACGTACA
>CAZOLF010000004.1:25840-27091 GCA_964580855.1 uncultured Candidatus Saccharibacteria bacterium | reverse complement strand
AGGTCGCGGTAGGGTGCGAGTAAGAGGCGGATATGGTCGGCGGTGTGCTCGCCCTCGCTCGTAGCAGATAACGCCAAGACTATTTCTTTCAAACCATTTTCGTAATAAGAAAAGTCTTTTACAGGATGAAAAGAGTTCCCGACATAATCTCCCCTTCTTATGTGTAAACATACAGAATTTTTTTCTTTAATTTCATGAATCAATTTTAATACTTTATCTGAGAGATGATTTAGAGTAAAATCTTTTTTTATAATTTCATTATATTCGTTGAAATACTTATAACTTTGCCAAAAACCATCCAAAATTACATCCCCTTTCAAATCCAAAATCTCCTTATCAAAATTATAGTTTTTTTCTAGGCCCTTACTCTTAAACAATTTAGATACTTTATATATCAATCTACTCAAATAAAAATTTTTGTCCCGGGGTATAACATCAGCTTGAATATTAAAATTATTCAATTGGTAATCCCTTTGTGAAATTTTACTTGGGTTATAAGAATTAATATCCAATTTTAACTTATCCTTATTTTTGATCGCCAAAGACCGCCCCAATGCGTATTGGAACATCTGATTACCTAGGCCACCTTGTAGACGTACAATTATCATTTTGTATTCTCTTTATACCACTCATAAGTAAGCTTTATTCCATTTTCCAATTCTATATTATTTTTCCAGCCTAGATTATGTATTTTAGACACATCTAGGAGTTTCCTAGGCGTACCATCGGGCTTGCTCGAATCCCATACAATTTCCCCTTTATACCCTACAACATCCTTCACTAAATTGGCTAAATCTAAAATCGACAAATCTTCCCCGGTACCAATATTAACAATTTCTGAACTTTCATAATTCTGCATTAGAAAAACGCAGGCATTAGCCAGATCATCTACATATAAAAATTCCCTTTTTGGTGCTCCTGTCCCCCACAAAACAACTTCAGATAAATTAGTGTTTTTAGCATCGTCAAACTTTCTAATCATTGCTGGCAGTACATGGGAACTTTCTAAATCAAAATTGTCATTAGGTCCATATAAATTTGTAGGCATTACAATAACACTTTTCATTCCATACTGTTGGGCATACGCTTGGCACATTACAATACCGGCAATTTTTGCTATCGCATATGCTTTGTTTGTTTTTTCGAGTTCCCCAGTCAAAAGGTACTCTTCTTTAATTGGCTGGGGAGCATTTTTGGGGTATACACAAGAGCTCCCGAGGAATAATAATTTTTTAACATTATTTTTATATG
>CAZOLF010000004.1:22475-25830 GCA_964580855.1 uncultured Candidatus Saccharibacteria bacterium | reverse complement strand
GTATTGCGGCTGCACTGTCTAAGATTAATGTGCCGCAAACGATGAATATTGGGAGTGGTGGAACTGGTGGCGGTGCTCTTGAAAATCTGCTGAATATGTATCATTGGCAAGTATTCCCCCAACTTTCGCAGCAGCGAAATACACATACTCTGGTTTTTCTTTTGCAAAAAAATCCTCAACATCTTTTTGAGATAACAAATCAAGTTCCTCACGAGTTTTTACAATCAAATTATTGTAACCTTGCTTATTTAATTCCCTCACGAGGGCTGAACCTACAAGGCCCATGTGTCCTGCAACGTAAATTTTTGCATTTTTATCCATACTACTTTAATTTCCAAAATTGATTCATTACTCCTTTTTTAGATTCTTCTGCCTCTTCACCTACCAATAATTTATCTTCTTTTTTTATTTCTTTTACAGTTTGTAATTCTTCTTTTGAAGTTTCAAAAAATTCAATCCATTTTGGATCACCTAATTCTTTTAAAATTTGTGAATATTGTTCTAATCTTTTAATTTTAATTTCTTTATTAGATTCATCAGATTCAACTTTAATTTGTGCTTCATTGTAGAGAAAATCGACTGGAACACCTTTCACTTCAACACCATCTTTCACTGCATCCATAACAGGCACCATTAGTGAATCCCATAAATCCAACCTAGTTTTATCAGAATTATATTTCAAAAAATACTGAGATCCTTTTGTATCAAACATTTTCGGTGCAAACCACATATCAAGTTCTTTATCTGGTTTAGGATTGGCTACCTCATGGGCTCGTTTATTTGCCCTTTTTTCAAACCATTTTTGAGTTTTTGGTAGTTGTTGCCAAGCTTTCTCTTCTCTTTCAGCTACAGCAATGTGTGCACCGTCACGAATAACCCTCACCATTCTCGTTAAATTTTCTGGGGTTATCAAATCATCTTTCTCCGGCTCAGTCCATAAGAACACTGGATCCTCTATTCCATTTTCTTTTGCAATTTCAATACATTTTTGCAAAGCTTCTCTTCTGCCACTACCAAGTGTATTAGCAACTTCTGGATTTTTATCAACAATTGTTACATTTTTAAATGATTTAATTTGATTGAGTAATTCATCCGGGACACCACCATCGTTACGAATTACAATTGGAATACCAAGCTTCTCTGCGTTTGCAATCGTTTGTGGCCAAATTTGCGAACGTGCATCATAAGTAGCATCCTTTTGGTAATATATCCCAGTGTAAATTATCAAATCTTTAAATTTTTCTTTATCTGTCGTTGTTGAATCTATATACATTTTATTTTGTGTAGTCATTAATTGATAACCCGCGATCTTCAAATTCTTTTTGCATCATTAACTTTACCAAATCTTTAAATTTTACTTCCGCTTCCCAGTTCAATTTGTTTTTTGCTTTTGTGCTGTCCCCAAGCAATATATCAACTTCGGACGGTCGGTAATAGTTTGCATCAATACTAATAAGAGCTTGTCCGGAATTTTCATCAATGCCTTTTTCTTTCAAACCGTCGCCCTCCCATTTAATTTTATAACCCACCAAAGAAGACGCATACTCTACAAATTCACGGACTGAGTGAGTCTCCCCTGTTGCGATGACATAGTCATCAGGAGTATCTTGCTGGAGCATCATCCACATTGCACGCACGTAATCGTAGGCATAACCCCAATCACGCTTGGCTTCCAAATTTCCAAGAAATATTTCATTCTTTTTTCCTAATTTAATATCCACCAAGCCTTCCACAATTTTCTTTGTTACAAAAGTTCGGCCACGGCGAGGAGATTCGTGATTGAAAAGTATTCCGTTACAAATAAACATATTATAAGATTCGCGATAATTTACACAAATATGATGCGAGAAAACTTTCGCACAACCATATGGGCTTGCTGGATTAAATGGTGTCGTTTCTTTTTGTGGAGTTTCTAAAACTTTTCCAAACATTTCACTGGAACCTGCTTGGTAAAATTTGATCGGATAATTTTGTTCTTTGATAACATCAAGCAATCGCAACGTACCAAGCGCATCAATATCGGCAGTATATTCCGGAATATCGAAACTAACTCGTACATGACTCTGCGCACCTAGATTATAAACTTCATCTGGGCGAGCTTTGTTGATCATACTATTGATACTATTTGAGTCAGACAAATCACCATAATGTAGCATTAAGTTGCGATTATCTATATGTGGATCTTGGTATATATTATCCAATCGGTCGGTATTGAAGCTCGATGAGCGCCTTATCATCCCGTGGACTTCATAGCCCTTGGAGAGCAAAAATTCGGCCAAATATGACCCGTCTTGTCCTGTAATCCCTATTATTAATGCTTTCTTTTTGTTTTCCATATTAAGCTATATTATGATACTTTTTCAATTCTTCCAAACCTTTTTCAAGTGTAACCTTTGGCTCCCAACCCAATAGTTCTCGCGCCTTTGCGTTGTTGGCAGAAGTAGCACGAGGCTCGATACGCGGTTCTATATACACACTCTCTCCTCCTAAGAGTTCTGCGATTTTGTTTACAGAGTATTGATCTTCTGAGCCGATGTTGATTACCTCACCCTTGCCTACTTTATTAGATTCCATTGCTAATAAATTTGCATTCACAACATCACTAACATGAACAAAATTTCGTGTCTGCTCTCCATCCCCTACTATTGTCATTGGTTGATTTTGTTTCTTGAATTCTATAAATCGTGGAATAACCGAAGCGTATGAACCGGTAGCGCTCTGCCTTGGGCCAAAAACATTCATGTATCTAAAAGATACTGTTTCAACTCCGTAAATTTTTGAGTACAGTTTGCAATAAATTTCCCCTATATACTTATGTGCACCGTATGGAGACAACGGATTAGGATCCATCGTTTCTATTAATGGCAAAACTTCCTGATCACCGTACACTGCACTTGATGATGCAAAAATGAATCTCTTAACTTTATTTACTCGGCAAACTTCCAAAACATTCAATAACCCTTTTACATTAATTTCATTTGTTTCAATCGGATTCTCTATTGAATATTGCACTTGGGGCATTGCTGCTTCGTGGAAAACATATTCCGCCCCTTCAAATACTGGGAGTAATTTTTCATAATCTCGGATATCTACTTCGTGCAGTACTGCTTTTGGGTTTATGTTCGCCTTTTCCCCTGTCGACATATTGTCCACTATATGCACTTCATACCCACGTTCAACAAGCATATCTACAATATGCGATCCAATAAACCCCGCCCCACCTGTAACAATTATCTTTTTCATATTATTTTAATTCGTATCCTGGTATATTTTCTTTTGCTTGAATTAATATTTCGTCAAACAATTTTTTGTTTCCTACAACTTGAGCATACTGCAAAGTAAGATTATATGAAGA
>CAZOLF010000004.1:17171-22465 GCA_964580855.1 uncultured Candidatus Saccharibacteria bacterium | reverse complement strand
AAGAGCGAATATTCGGTGCAACCCTTATAGATTCCTTATAGGCCTCTTCTGCTCCTTTTAAATCATTCCCCCACACTTTGACTTGAGCAATACTCCAGTAAACATTTGGATTTGTTGGAGATAGAGCGCGGGCTTTTTCTAGAAATTCAAGTACCCTATTTTGTGTTTCTGTATCATAAGGCCTAGCGGTTAGATATGTAAGCGTATTTTCCAAAAATGATATCGATATGTGCAGACGATAATCTGTAGGATTTTGCTCGGCAAGCTTGTACGAGTAAGCTATTATTGCCTCAAGGTTTTTAACCAAATAAGGTAATTTTTCTTTATCATTTTTAATCGCCGATGGGTTAGAAGCATACAATCTATAAGTCTCGAAAATTAAATTACTTGCGTCCCAGTCTGACCCTGCATGTGAACCTTTCAATAAATTAGGATACAAGTCTACCCTCTGATTAATAGGAGAGGAAAAAGTTTTCGTATAAAGTTTTGATTTGGCGCTAGGTTTTTGAACAAAGAAAATAAATGAGGTGACCAGTAATACAAACATACAGACCGCTAGCAAATTTTTATTTGAAGAATCTATTTTAACTGGCAAAATTTTGTCTTTGTTTTCATTTTGAGTTAAAGCATATATAATTCCTGCTACCACAAATAAAGCCATCAAAGATAAGTTGGAATCGAAAGTAAATAAATTATTAACAAAGTATGCAATCAGCAACCCCCACAAAACTGAAGCTTGAATTTTATTTAATCTATTAACTTTAAACGCTTTGTAAATAGCGTAAAACAAACTAATTAAAAATGCGATGTACAAAATCACTGCAGGGTACCCGCCGGTTGAACCCAATTCATAATATATATTGTGAGCTCGATCATTCCATCCTTCGAAACTATTCTCTAGTACTAAAATATTAGGATCAAAGTATGTTTGATATACAATAGGATAATTTTCTGCACCATAGCCGAAAATCGGCCTTTCATCCATTGCTTTTTGTGCAACATCCCAAAAGATAAAACGACTTCCACGAGCCTGCTCTGTAAATTTCGTATTTAAATATGTATTTGGTGTAACTAATTGATTCCATAAATAGCCAGCGGTTAGTAACCCAAAAATCATAATAGCGATACTTATACCGCGTACAACCTTCTTGCGAGCTACAAACATAGCCCCGACAATGCTCGCCCCAAACCCTGCCACAATTGCAAGGATAGTACCTCGGGCTGTACCTAAAATACTGTTACCCGAGAATGCGCCATATAAAGTTGCAAAAACCGGAGAGAATATTATTGTCGCCACGGCAACACTAATTAACCATTTTTTGGTTTTACTGATACTTTTGATACTAAGTAAGTACCCCGCCATCGCCAAAGCGAACACAAGATAGCCAGCACCAAGTGTTGAGTTACCAGAGAATCCGCCTCCTGCATCCTTTTTAAGAAATAGCATAGATGACTTGAACCCATCAATACCCATCCAAATACTGCAAGCAAGGATAAACGCGCCTCCAACAAACCATTGGAACAATGAAGACACATAATATGCCCCATACTTTCGGACAAGAGATGCGACTATAAAAGATAACGCCAAAGCGTGATACAAAGTCAAAAGCCCAGTACCACGACCAAACGATGACCAAAAAGAAAGGTTGGGGTTAACAGCAAATATACCCGAAAGAGACATCCATACCACAAATCCCAAGAGTGGGATAAAGTATTTCAATGAACTTTTTGGCAACCGATATGATCTATCCACAATGACTGCGTATATCCAAACAAAAAACATAACTTCGACAACCATATAAATAAAGAATGTTTTTGTGGAAACGTGGGGTGACAAGTACTGACTAAAAAAAACAAGAGGACTGAGGAAAACCAGCAAATATGAGCCATATTTTATTATATTTTCACGAAGAGATTTCATAGAGAAATTATAACACAAAACAAAAAACCACCCAATTGGGTGGTTTTTTGTTAGCTTGAACTATTCTTAAAGAATATCCATCTAATACAATCAAGTTATTAGCTTGTGATGTATTTGAAGTCTGTTCGGTAAGAAGTTGTTGGAAGCAATGAGTTGTTTGTCGCAGTTGCTGCACTTTCTAGGCCAGCACCTGTGAACACACGTAGCTCATCGATTCTTGCACGGTAGTTACCAGCTGATACAGCACCAAGTAATCCTGGTGTATTAAGAGTAACTTCGATAGTGAAGTTTCTTGTTGTACCTTCTGGAAGAGCGTAACCGTTACTTTCTACAAGAGCGTTACTTGTAGAGATTGCAATTGTCGCTGAAGATGTGACATCAGCTGTTGTTGGTGTAGAAGAGTTTTCGAATACTACAGCGAAGCTGTTTGAAGCTGTTGCTGTTGAAGCGAATTGTCCTGATTGACCCATGTACAATGTATCACCAAAAGCTGTAACAGCTACTGGGATTGTGTAAGTCAATTGTGTTACAACACCGTTTGTATCAGTTGTTTTACCGTAAGTTGGTGTACCCATTACTACGTTTACACCTTCTGTTCGGAATGTCATTTCATTTCCAGTAACAGATCCAGTCATTTCTGTACTGTCTGTCAATGAATCACCTGCTTCGTTTTCTGCTACAACACTAGCACGATTTGTTGTTGTAAGAGAAACTGTCATAGTATCACCTTCATCGAAGTCTGTACCTACAACACCAGTATCTTCAATATCGTTCATATCAGCAGAAACTGAGAACTTTACTGTCTTACCAGCTACTAGGTCTAGATCTAGATCATTGAATGTAACAGTCACACTTGAAGCAGCTGTAGTTGTAACAGTCTCAGTGAATGTCTTTCCATCGATAGTCAATGTTGCAACACTTGCTAGAGCTGTTGGGCTCTCACCAGTTGTTGTAAATGTAAATGGCAACTCATCTAACCAAATGTCAGAATCACCTTCAACTTCGATTTGACCTTTCAACATTACTACATCCTCTGTATTCTCTGAAGAATCAACTTCTACAGTAGCAGAGCTAGGAGTATTGTCGGTTGAGAATTTCAATTCTGTGTCAGCTGCTGAAGAGTAGCTTACGAATGAAATACCAACTCCATCATTTGCTATATCGTAATCCATGTTACCATCAAGCAATGAATCACTGTTACTGATAGTTGTAGTAACACCTGAACCATCCATGAATCGGATACTGTTAATACCAACTGTCATTGAATCAGAGTCAATATCTCCTGAATCAAGGTTGTTTACTGCGTCAACTGCAACGTAGAAGCTTGCCTTTTTGTCAGCTTTTACAATTGCATTGTCTAATTGAATAGTTCGTGAATAAGTAACTGAACTATCTTTATTAAAGTCATCAGTATCAGCAGATCCTACTTTTGTAGAACCCATCCATACTGTAACTGTATCAAGGTAGTCAGACAAACGATCTGAATCACCAGAAGCATTTCCAGTATTGTCGAATGTCAATTTGATTGAAGTGATTTTAACATCACCATCATTTGAAGCTTCTACATCGAAGCCCATAACCTTAACATCGTTTTGTCCAGAACCAACTTCCTCACTTGAATATTGTGAAAGTTGAGAAATAGAAGCGATGTCACCAGTTGTACCACTCATTGTTGTAGTAGTAGTAGTTGTTGTAGTTGAACATGGTGCACCAGTTGATGAACTGTACATAGCCCCAGGAGTACATCCTGCTGTACTTGTTGTAGTACAAGGCATACCAGTTGTTGAACTGTACATAGCACCAGAAGTACATCCTGCTGTACCACTAGTTGTAGTAGTAGTTGTAGTAGTAGTTGTTGTACCTTGTGCAGCTTCAAGAGCAGCACGAGTTATTGGACCAACTTTACCATCAGCACTAAGACCCTTTGAAGCTTGGAAAGCTTTAATTGCTCCAACTGACTTTGCACCCAAAACACCATCTACTGAAAGCATTGGTGAAGGAGTCAAAACCATATTAAGAACAGTTTGAACATCCATACGTTCTTGCTTAGTATCGATTTGGTTTGGGAACATATATGCTGCGTTTGCTGAAACAGCAACGAAAGCAAATGCCAAAGCCATAACCGCACCTGCAAAGAACTTTACAGATTTTGATTTAATATTTAACATAATATTTTTATAATTTTTACGCGCGTTTAAATTAGTTTCGACTTATCTTACTGACCACTAAAACGTGCCAGAAGAAAAAACTAAAAGTGTGCGTATGAAACGAAAACATAAAACTAAAACACATATTTACTAAATTATTTTGATCGCTAAAATTCTCTATCAAAAAATTTTGCAAAAAAAACAATCTAGCCATATCTGCCTTGTCGACAGGGCCGATACACGAATATTTTATTTTTCATATTAATGTTAGTTAAGATAATCTCTCTATCAAAAAAATTAAAATAAAAAACGGAATGAAATTTTAAATATTCGAGTACCACCAAAGAAAACAACACGCCGTGAATATATTTGGTATTAATTTACTCACAGTATTTTATTTTCAATGATCGGTATCACTATATATAGTATTTTGATTGCTCAAAATGTACACATTTAGTGATGCTACATCATAGCATAAAACATAAAAATATGCCAACACTACAATGCTAAGCTAAGTATATACCATAAGCCTTAAAAAGCTAATAGCTATAAATGGCTAAAACTGTGGATATTGGGTAATTCTTTAGAATGTATATTCATTAAGATTAACCTCCAAATACCCTCACTAATATAGACGGGCATAGTATATGAAAATTACACAATACAACACATATTATACAATTTGATATCTACTCCAGCGCTTCTCCCCTGTTTTTTTTAGTTGGCCTTTGGCAACCAGAGAATTTAGTTCGCGTTGAATTGTTTTCTCAGAGCAATCAAAAAAAGCACTTGCAATGTCTTTTATAGAAACCCCCGCACTGAAACCAAGAGTGTCTTTTTTACTTTTTATAATGGACAAAATTTTTTCTGGCCTATTCTTGTTAGCCAATTCTAATCTATCTGAAAAAGACATCGGTTTTCTCTTTATAATAGAAGGTATTTTTCTATCGGACACTTCTTTACCAACTATATTATTGTCCTTTATCTGTCCTTGAGAGTTACTGTCCTTTTGTTCCCAAAACTGTGAAGGTGGTAGAGGAGAACTTTGTCGCTGATTATAAACAGGCAAGGATACATTAAAAGAATTACTATCGAGCATTATTTCATTCAAAGAATAGTTCTTCGCAACGGAAGTTGTTTTAGGAAAACAGGCTTCCTCAAATCGATTAAATTCCGCCAAGAGAATATCAAATTTTCCCTCTTTCAGTTCAGCCTGAAAAATCGGT
>CAZOLF010000004.1:7537-17161 GCA_964580855.1 uncultured Candidatus Saccharibacteria bacterium | reverse complement strand
CCCTCTTCAAAATGTTGGCATTCATCTCTGAAATAAAACCCATCATAAGAGCTATCCCTGTAACGGAAACTATTTCTTTTATATTATTTTTTGACTTATAAATTAGAGTTTGTTTGTCTCCATCATTTAGCAACTTAAATGAATGGGTAAAGGACAACAGCTCGATCCCTACCGAGCGCAAGCGAACTCTCATTGGTTCATCCTTTTCCATACAGTCTGTGACCATATACAATGCTGTGACTAACTTTTCTACCTTTTTACTTACGAAGTCTGAAAAAGACATTGTGTTTAAAGCATTTTCTGGTTTTAAAAGGACAGTGTCCTTTGAGTATTGAGATATGTCTTTTTGATTTTCCATAACTTTTTCTAAAAAAATTTAGCTAAAAATGTCTGTTTGATTTGTCCATTATACACTCAAAAAAATGTAATGCAACACTCATAAATTCGCAGGAAATTTATGATTACTTCTTTTATGCTCGGTACGAAAATTTATGATATAATATAAAGATATATGGCAAAAAAAGATGTTGAAGATGAAGACTTTGATGAGGAAGAAGACGAGCGACCTCAACGCAAAACAAGCAGAAGTAACCCCTCAAAAAAGAAAGGTAAAAATAGCAAGAAAAAAATTGAATTAAAGGAAGAAACTCGGTATACAATCTGGGGAATTGTTTTCTTTTTCCTAGCGCTATTTATAATCTTGTCATTCTTTAATGGAGCAGGTATGGCTGGAGAATTCTTCTACACATCATTGAGCTCATTCTTTGGATTAGGGTACTACTTACTCCCTATCCTTCTGGTGATTGTTGGATTTTCTTTTGTGAAAAAAGGAAGACCCCAAGTCGCACGACTTCATTCAATCGCAGGGGCAGTGGTTCTTCTATCATCTCTTGCAATATTTGATATCAGTATCAATGGGAAAGGAGAATCAACAAATATCGCGCTCGGTGGATATTTGGGCTCTTTATTTGCCTGGCCGTTCGTAAAATTATTCGGAGTATATGCAAGCTTGCTATTACTTGGTGCCCTACTGATTATTGCTTTGATTGTACTTTTCGATGAGAGGCCAAAGCTTATCCAAGTATGGTTTGATGTAAAAAGATTTTTCACTAATATCTTTTCTTCAAAAATGTCGCTGTTCAAAAAGAAAGAGGAAGATTCTTATTCTGAAGAATTTATAGACGAAGAATATACAGAAACACAAGAAGAAGAAACGCCGATCGTAAAAGCGAAAATTGTTGCAAAAGATTCTGAGGAAGAATTCGAAGAAGAAATCCTAATCAAGAAGCCACGAACCAAAAGTGCGTATGTTCCCCCACCTTTATCCCTTCTTGAGCGCGATAAAGGTAAACCAAATGTGGGTGACATTAAAGCCAATATGAATATCATCCAACGTACACTTATGAACTTTGGTATTCAAGTTGAAATGGATGAAGTTACTATTGGACCAACGGTGACTCGATATGCGTTGAAGCCTGCTCAGGGGATGAAACTTTCTAGGATTTTAGGTTTACAAAATGACCTTGCTCTTGCCCTCGCAGCCCACCCTATCCGTATCGAGGCCCCTATCCCAGGCAAGTCACTTGTCGGTATTGAAATCCCAAATAAAATAAAATCCACTGTCGGACTTGCCACACTGCTTTCAGATGATAAATTCCAAAATTCTACAAAGCCTCTAAC
The DNA here is from genome assembly GCA_964580855.1 of uncultured Candidatus Saccharibacteria bacterium. Lineage (GTDB taxonomy): Bacteria > Patescibacteriota > Minisyncoccia > Phycocordibacterales > UBA9973 > UBA8515. The sequence goes on along the minus strand of CAZOLF010000004.1, from coordinate 15,481 downwards.
TGTTGCTCTTGGTAAAGGACTGTCTGGAAAAGCCTACTTTGGTAATTTAGCAAAAATGCCTCATGCTCTTATCGCAGGAACAACTGGATCTGGAAAATCTGTAACTATACATTCTGTAATTACCAGCTTGTTGTACCGCAATGGCCCAGAAGAAATGCGTATGATAATGGTAGACCCAAAGCGTGTTGAATTAACTCTATACAACAAAATCCCCCACCTACTGACTCCAGTAATTACTGACCCAAAGAAAACAATCCTATCACTAAAGTGGGCAGCCAAAGAAATGGATCGACGTTACAATATATTGGAATCTGAATCGGTCCGCGATATTGAATCTTATCACCAGAATATTCTTCCTCGTCTTGAAAAAGAAGCAAAAGGTAAAGATACCGAAGCCGAAAAAATGCCATATATTGTCATTATTATCGACGAATTAGCAGACATTATGCAGGCTTACCCCCGAGAACTCGAAAGTGCGATCGTACGCCTTGCCCAAATGTCTCGTGCTGTTGGAATCCATTTGATACTTTCTACGCAACGCCCTTCTGTGAATGTCATTACGGGGTTGATTAAAGCCAATGTCCCAACTCGCATAGCTTTACAAGTATCTTCACAAATAGATTCACGCACAATCCTTGATTCTGCAGGAGCCGAGAAGCTACTCGGTGCCGGTGATATGCTATATGCATCTGGGGAAATGAGTCAGCCAGAGCGCCTACAAAGTGCATTTATCTCTGAGGAAGAAGTGAAAAAAGTGGTACAATACTTAAGGAAAGCACATCAAGATGACTTGCCAAATGAAATCGAACTTTCCGGACCAATCAACGAAGGCAACAATTTATTTAACGGAAATATGGAAGATGAGGACGATGAACTCTACGAAGATGCAAGAAGTATTGTTATTGAGACAGGTAAGGCATCCACATCATTCCTCCAGCGTAAACTCGGTATCGGCTATGCTCGTGCTGCTCGACTCATCGATATCCTTGAAGAGCGTGGAGTAGTCGGTGCAGGAAATGGAGCAAAGCCTCGCGAAGTATTAGAACATTCAGTTGATCATACAAACGAACAAGTATAGATATGAATAAATTATTTAAATCAAAATCAAGATTTTTTTGGATGAAGACAATAATTTTTGGAATGCTTTTCTTTGTGATTAGTGTTTATGGCTACACCCACACCCGATCCATAATAAAAGGAGTAGAGATCTCCGCGGATGTCGTTAAGAAAAGTGAAGGTTCAACTTTATCACGAGTTGTCGGCCAAGCACGCAATGCGAAATTCATAACCCTCAATGGTAGAGAAATATTTGTGGATAAGAAAGGAAACTTTGCGGAAGATATCGCCTTCCCTAACGGATTTTCAGTCATAACACTCTTTGCTCAAGATACTTCAGGGAAAAATTCTGAAAAAACTTTTGAAATTTATACAAAGAACGGCGAATCGTTAGCTATCTCAAATAGTGAAAAAAATATTATTAACAATTAACTTGTCCGCCTAAAGCGGATTCAAATTATTTATGCAAAAAAAAGCAAAGAAGGAACCAAAGGAAATCGGAGCAGGTATTGAAGACACAATTCGCTCTATCCAAACGAAATTCGGTGAAGGTGCGATTATGAAAATGGGAGATTCCCCAAAAGTTGATATTGATGTCATCCCTACTGGGTCAATCGGACTTGATATGGCGCTTGGGGTTGGTGGTGTACCACGTGGAAGAATGCTCGAAATATTTGGACCAGAATCAAGCGGTAAGACAACACTAGCACTCCATATTGTGGCTGAAGCGCAAAAAAAAGGCGGTGTATGTGCATATATTGATGCAGAACACGCAATGGACCCTGAATACGCACGAAAATTAGGAGTAAATATCAAAGAACTTTTGATTTCTCAGCCAGACACTGGTGAGCAAGGATTGGAAATTACAGAATCGCTTGTCCGCTCTGGCAAAATTGATGTAATCGTTATCGACTCTGTTGCAGCTCTTACTCCAAAAGATGAAATCGAAGGCGATATGGGCCAATCACATGTTGGTAAGCAAGCTCGATTGATGTCGCAAGCACTTCGCAAACTGACGGCAATTGTTGCCCGCTCAAATACTGTGGTAATCTTCATCAACCAAATTCGTATGCAAATCGGTATTATGTTTGGTAACCCAGAGACTACTCCAGGAGGAAAAGCACTCAAATTCTACACTTCTATCCGCCTAGACATTCGCCGCATCGCGCAGATCAAAAAAGGGGAAGAAGTTGTTGGCTCACGCACACGTGTGAAAGTGGTCAAGAACAAAGTCGCTGCCCCATTCAAACAAACAGAATTTGATATATTGTATGGTGAAGGAATTTCCCGCGAAGGTGAAATCATGGCTCTCGGTGAGAAGCTAGGCATCATCGATAAATCCGGCGCATCATACTCAATGAAAAATAAAGAAGGTGAAAAGGTTGCGATGGGCCGTGGCTATGACGCAACTCGCACTTGGCTGAAAGAAAATAAAAAAATCGCTGACGGCATCCTCAAAGAAGTACGCTCAAGATTCAGCGAAATCCAAGTCGCAAGTTCTGGGGAATAATTACCACAAAAAAAAGGCTTTCTTTTCAGAAAAGCCTTTTTTTATTTGCAATTTGCCAATTAATCAATTAATCCATACCTTTTTTGTTATTTTCTTACCTTCTACTGAAAGCAATACAATATACATACCTGGTGTATGTAATGAAAAAATCTGCGCTTCTTTTGTGTCACAATTGCCGGAAAATAATTTTGCTCCAGTAATTGAATACACTTCAACCACAGCGTCTTTTTCAGAATAAATTCTGATACCGGAAGGACACACCGAAACTTCAATTTCATTTTTCTGATGTATGTTGTCAATCTTTAAACTATGATTGATCAACCGGTAATCAGTACAGAAATCTCCGTCAGGCACAAGAGTCAAATTTGTACCATTCGTTAAATCTGCCTCTGTGAAAAATCTGATTTGTCTGAGGCAAACACGATATGATGCATTTAACTTAACCGAACTTAATACCACAGTCAGAATAAAATTTTTTGTTGCTCCATCCTCTATACGGTAGGCGTTCTTTTCCATAACGGCATCTGTAGAGGTTAAACTAACTGTTGCCGGCAATACCACATTGTTTACATTAGGGTCAGAAGAGATCCTAAACACAAACGCAAACGCGTTTGTGCCCGTTGCAGTACTCGCCAACTGGGCGGTTTGGCCTAAGTACAAGTCGCCCCCAGAAGAAGTTACTTGTATTGGAATAGTGTAGGTTACGGCAACTGCGTCGCCGTTTACATCGTTGGTGTTTTTGTACGTTGGTGTACCAAGCACAGTTACCAGAGTTGCTGCATTGGCTATACCAATGAACATGAGAGCGGAAATAAGGAATAATTTTTTCATTTGATTAACTTTTTAAGATTCGTGCTACTTCTTTTTTCGGGTTTTCGCTAGCCCCGTTTAGTTTTTTTTATTATAACACGATAATCTGATAATTGTCAATATATTGAAAAGAACAATTTTATAAGCTATACTACCCCTATATGGCAATGCTTGAATACAGTGAAATACGTACAGGGAAAATTATTATCCACGAGAATGAGCCTTGTGTCGTCGTCGACAACCACGTCGCCCGCACACAGCAAAGAAAGCCTCAAAACCAGGTCAAATTAAAGAGCCTGCTTTCCGGTCGTACTTGGAATACCGTTTTCCATGCTTCGGATAAAGCTGATGAAGCAGAAGTAAATAGACGTGAGGTAAAATTCCTCTATGCCAACAAAGGCGAGTACTGGTTTGCCGATCCGAGTGATCCAAAGAATCGTTTCCAACTTGATGAAAAAATAATTGGTGATTCCATCAAATTCCTGAAAGCAAACGAAAACGTGACTGCCCTTGTCTGGGGTGAAGATGATGAAGAGAAGATAATCAGCATTAAGCTTCCAGTCAAAATGGAATTCGTTATCAAGGAAGCTCCCCCATCAATCAAAGGCAATACGGCCAACGGCGGAGGTAAAGTGGTAACGCTCGAAAATGGCGTCAATATCAATGCCCCATTCTTCCTCAACGCAGGCGATAAAATCCGAATCAATACAGAGACTGGCGAATACGTAGAAAGAGTTTAAAAAGTATCTAGCAAAAATAAAAAAATCCCCTTTCGGGGATTTTTTTATTTTACTACTACTTAGCTACGAATGGGAGTAATCCCATAAATCGTGCGTGTTTGATTGCAATAGACAATTTACGTTGATTCTTTGCTGTTACATTAGTACGCTTACGTGAAAGCATGCGTGCTGATGGGGCCAAAAATTTTCGAAGTAAATCTATATCTTTGTAATCAATATATTTTATATTGTTTGAAGAAAAATAATCTTGTTTCATATCTTTTTTTAATTAATTGTTAAAATGGAATGTCTTCGCTGGAAATATCTTCCTGTGGATAATCGATTGTATCAAGAGCGGAATCATCTTCTTGCCCTGTAGATTTGGAAGGTGCAGAAGTCGAACCTTGGGTTCGAGGAGCATTACCTGATGACCCAAATTGAACACGGTCTGCAACAACTTCGGTGCGATATTTCTTCACACCTGTTGTCTGATCATCCCAACTACGTGTCTGCATACGGCCCTCCACCATCACTTGACTACCCTTTTTCATATATTGAGCCACAGTCTCCGCTTGGCGACCAAATACAACAATATTGTGATAATCAGCCGCTTCTTGCTTGGCACCATTTTGATCCTTCCACACACGATTTGTTGCGACAGAGAAACTACACACTTTGATTCCAGATGGCAGAGATTTAAGTTCTGGATCTCGAGTCAAGTTACCTATAATTAATGCTTTGTTTAAATACATAAAATTTTTAGAGTTATTTGCTAATGTATTTATTCTATCACAAGTGCGTCGATATCTTTATCAATAGTTTCCTCATTGATAGCTTCTGCTACAACTGCTTCTTCATCCCCTTTAGTTGCAACTTTACGTCGAGCCCCACCCTCTTTTGAGCCAAAGCCTCGCTTTGGAGCCATTGTACTCTCGCGAACAGTCTTGATTAATAGAAACCGAATAATTGATTCGTTTCCATCAAGTTTTACTTTTACGGCATTGATATTTTCTGTTGGTATCTCAAATTTTACCCAACCGAAATATCCTGTAGTAAATTTAGCCTTTTTGTTGGCAATATGACGTTCCATCTGATATGCGAGCTCCATCATCTTTGGATATTCATCCGCGATAAATTGTGCTCCATTTTCAGATAGCATATCTTTCAATGCTGTAACTTCTCCACCTACATTCTCCTCCGCAACGGTTGGCACCAAAAGGTAGCCGACTTCATATACGGACATTTTTGTTTCTTTTTCCATAGGAAATACGTTAATTTTTAAATTTAATAATTGCCCCGCTACGGACCAAAGGTGATACGCTTTCAGGAGCGCATCAAACGGGACTTGCCTATATTAGCAGAAATAAATCTGTCTGTCCACCCAGATAGAGGTTTAACCTCTATCTGGGATTCCAAATACTCTTTTGGCATTTGCCACTAATTGCTCGGCTACTTCCTCTACTGGCAAGTCCTTTATTTCGGCAATCTTTTTTACGACTTCTATTACATATACTGGCTCATTGCGCTTGCCACGGTATGGGATTGGTGTTATATACGGAGAGTCAGTTTCCGACATGATCATATCAAGTGGGGTCGCACGAACAACTTCATCGTAATCGTGAGTAAAAGTCACAACCCCCGTAAATGAAAGTGTAAATCCAAAATCCACAAACCCTTTTGCATCGTCGAGAGTTCCGGCGAAGAAATGCACGTCCCCCTTCACCTTTGCATGCTCTTTTAAAATTTCAAGTGCATCACTATAGGCATTGAGTTCTTTGCTTTCAGGATTATTACGAATATGTAGCATTAGTGGCTTATTGAATTCATTTGCGAGATTTATTTGCTCGATGAAAGCTTGTTTTTGCTTGGCAATTGTTTCCGCTGTGCATCGATAATAATCAAGTCCACATTCCCCTATTGCCACGACTTTTGGATCTACAATTAATTTTTTATATTCTTCGTAATCAAAAACTTCTCCACGGCTTGTAAATGCTTTACCCTCTTCGCCGAGCTCTTTTGTATCGTGATAAGATGCGCCTGTATGTATCGGGTGCAATCCAATGATCGCATATACCCCATCGTATTTATTTGCCATCTCGACAGCAAAGCGTGATGTATCTATCTGTGTACCAACATTGATCACCGCCACCCCTGCATCGAGTGCTCGACGAATAACAGCATCCCTATCCTCCTCGAATGCCTTAAAATTCACATGTGAATGTATGTCTATGTATTTGAAATTCATATTTATTTGATAGCTAATAAATCTCCGTTTAAAATGACCGGTTGCATTGCAATCATCTCCGAAGCATACGGTAAATCTGGTAATGGATTAAAGCAATACAATTTTTTATTCAAAACATGAGCAAATGCCATTTCTAAAAAAGTATTTCCTCCTATGTAACCTTGAATCCCTCGCTTTTCTGGATTAACTATTAATACTGCATCGTAATTTTTAATTTTTTCAAAATACCCTCGAATCAGATCGTGCTTTATTTTATCCTCTGCTTTTTCAGAAACACTCACTTCAGTGCGCCCTCGAAGTTCAGCATTTTTCACTCCTTCGGGTATCTCTACTTCATTTCCTAAAGCTTCAAGCTTATTCTTTGTCTCTATAATTTCTTCAGCAGCACTGATAGAACCACAAATGATTATTTTCATAATTTTTATATTAATTACTAATCTTTTCTTAAAAACAATGGGGTGTCAGGAGTTTGATGATTATATATTAGAGTGAGAATTTTTTCAGAAGTTTCAGGTAATATTGATTTTAAGTGAAAAGCAACGTTTGCAAGAGCTGTTACGAGACTTGAAATGATTTTTTTTGCTTCTTCTGGATTAGTTTTTATTAATTTAAAAGGTTCTTTTTCTTGAATAATAGCATCAAGCTCTCCTACCCAAAGCCAAATAAGCTCTGAAGCTTTGTGTATATTAAAAGATTCCATATTATTTATAAACACTTGATCATACCTAGCTTCAATAACTTCTACTGGTTTTTCTAGATTTGTTGTCGCCATTTTCATAATACGGCTTGTTAAATTACCAATACCGTTCGCAAGGCCACTATTGTATGCATCTTTGAATCGCTCTATTGTGAATGGGCTGTCTTCGAAATTACTCACTTCTCGCAAGAGGAAATAGCGTAATGCGTCGGTGCCATATTCAGCCACAATATCACTCGGGTCTACTACATTACCTAGGGTTTTGCTCATTTTGAGGCCACCGTCGGCTGTTATAAAGCCATTTACCACGATTTGATGGGAATTGGGTACACCAGCAGCTATTAGCATTGCCTGCCACATAGCGCTCTGGAAACGGGTGTTATCCTTGCCACAGTATTGTGTAGGGGTGCCATTTGTCCAATATTTTTCAAAATCTCCATCAGTATTCGGCCAACCTAAAGTTGAGATATAGTTTGTCAGCGCATCAAACCAAACATACATCACTTGCTCGTCGTCATTTGGCACTGGTATCCCCCACGGCATTTTGGATTTGAGTCTTGAAATAGAGAAATCTTGCAAACCATTCTCGACGAAAGAAATAATTTCATTGAAACGAAATTCAGGAATTACAAAGGTAGGATTCTCTTTATAGAATTCCAAAAGTTTTTCCTGGAATGCAGAATATTTAAAAAAGTAATTTTCTTCTTTAATAATTTGGAGATCTATTCCCGGGTGGTCCGGACACTGCCCCGCTTCATTTAATTCACTATCTGTCTTCTCGCTTTCGCAACCTACACAATACTTTGCTTCGTATTCTTTTTTATAGATTTCGTCATATTCCTGTGATTTTTTTGACATTCTGCAAAGTGCCAGACTTGTGATTAGTGCCGCAATGAATACGGGAATT
>CAZOLF010000004.1:4774-7527 GCA_964580855.1 uncultured Candidatus Saccharibacteria bacterium | reverse complement strand
TCATATACACGCGTCCAGAATTCTTGTGCAGTTTTCTCGTGATTACTATCTGTCGTACGGATAAAATGTACATCCTCACTTACGCCAAACATTTTGATCTGTTCTTTGAATATAGCAAAACCTTTATCGACAAACTCTTGGGCTGTCATACCATTTGCAATTGCCTTCTCATAAATCTTTGTTCCATGCTCATCTGTACCTGTATTGAAATACACATCAAAGCCTGCTAGCTTTTTGTATCGCGCAATCGTATCTGCACGGACGAATTCCAATGCATGCCCCATGTGGAGCGGTGCATTTACGTACGGCAATGTCGTTGTAAGATAAAATGATTTTTGCATAATTTATGTTCCGCGAGCAAGAAGCTTCTCTTTCTCTATATCATCTAGGAATTCAAGTAGGCACACTGCTACCGGCACAGCAAGTATTACTCCCCAGAATCCTGCGAGTTCTGCGCCAATCAAAACTGAAATGATAACAACTAGAGGTGAAACCCCAGTTGAATTCTTTACCACGAGAGGTGAAATAATATAACTCTCTATCTGGCCCAAAATTACAAACATTACAAAAACCAAAAATGAACTAGTTAACCCTCCATCAATATAGGAGAAGAGGACTCCAGGAATAACTGCAAGTAATAGGCCGAAAGGAATGAGCTCCAAGAATATAGTAAGCAAACCGACAATAAGCGCATACTTAACTCCAATAATAGAAAGTCCAATGTAAACAAGTGTACCCATCGCAACGCCTAAAAGTAACTGCCCACCAATCCATGAACCGATCTTCCTCTCTGTACGTTGCCAAAGATCAATTACATATTGTTCATGCTTAATAGGAATAATTATTTGAAGGAAACTTTCTATCCCCTTCTCTCGGATAGAAAGATAGAATGAAATAATAAAAATAATTACCAAATTGAAGAGTCCATCAAAAGCATTTGAAAAGATGTTTAAGAATCCTCCAGAAAAAGTAGAGACAAATTTCTGCGTACCTGTGATTACCTCACCCAAAGATCCATTGTGGGAAATGTTGGAAATTACATTTTCTGCTCCAGTGATAGTGTCTGGCTGTAGGGTGGCAAAGAAACTTCCTTCCGGCATATATTTAACCAATTCTTTTGCTAAAGTAGATATTTCATCAAGGAAAACCGGGATAAAAAGAGACAGCATCCCGAAAACTCCCCCAATCAAAACTGCATATATCAAAACAACAGCAACTGTCCGATTTTTAATAAATTTGTTAATTTTTTGAAATATTGATTCCACAAAAGATGCAACAACAATAGCCGTCAATATTACTAACACCAAGCTACGAAGCTTGATCACCGCAACCACCAGAACACCTATAAGTAGCAAGCGCATTATCGTGCCACTTGATATCCTTACCGATACTTTCTGTATATTATTGTCCATATGTTTATGATATCACAACTTTCAAAAGTTAAGGAGCTTAGCAAATCGAGCCTTATCTTTAAAAGGCCCAATCAAGGCCAGATTCAAATTCTTGGAGGTAAAAATTTTACGAGCCATATTCCGCACGTCGAGGGCTGTAACCTTATTGAGCGCTATCGCTTTTTCATCAATCGTCTTCATTTCTCTCTTCAAGATTTCCTGTCCCCCATAAAAATTGGCGATGTCATCGGTAGACTCAAGAGACAATTTGGAATTGCCTATAATAAAAGATTTCACTTTTGCCAATTCACTTTCACTCACCAATTCTTCTGTTAACTTTTTGCATTCTTTCAAAACGGCTTTTATAACTTCCTCTGCACGTGCATTGGTAACACCAGCAGAAATCTGGAAGGCGCCGTGATCAAGGCTTGTGTCATTATATGCGCGCACATAATAGGCAACCCCCATCTCTTCTCGAAGCTTGATAAATAGTCGTGAGCTCATTCCCATCCCGAGAATTCCTCCCATGACTGAGAGTATTGGATTTTGTTTGTTGAACATATCAAAAGTTCTCACTCCTAATACAAAATGTGTTTGATCACTTTCTTTGTATTTCAATAATACTTGAGGATTTTTCTGGACATCTTTTGTTTTGAGCTTTGAATTCTTTTTGCCTGCATATACATCTTTGAAATGCTTCTTGGCTTCGTTTAGGACAGATTTAGTATCAATATTCCCAGCCACAACAACCGTCGTTGCGCTCGCAACGTAATGCTCCTTTTTGTATTTGATAAAATCATCTCTACGCATAGCGAGGACATTCTCGCGAGTGCCTGCGACATTCCACCCTGCCGGCTGGTCGCCATACAACAATTCTTGAAACAAATCTTGTACGTGGCGCTGTGGCATGTCTTCGTACATATTTATTTCCTCCACTATCACACCTTTCTCCTTTTCCATTTCAGATTCGGGGAAAGTCGAATTGAGATAAATATCGGAAATAATTTCAAAAATCTTTTTGAAATGCTTGCTATCTGCCTTGGCATAATAACCTGTCATCTCGTGATCGGTAAAAGCATTGTATTGGCAACCAAGAGCATCTAGCTCATGCGATATTGCTTGAGCTGTAGGCCGAAGAGTTGTACCCTTGAAGCACATATGCTCTAGGAAGTGTGATATACCATTGACCTTCTTCTCCTCATAATCGCTCCCCGTCCCCACCAACACAAGCACAGTTACAGTAGGATTATCCTTCATTGGCACGGTTACAATCCGTAGTCCGTTTTTTAAAGTTGTCTTTTTTGGTTTTGTCATTTTATTTAAATAATTTGTCCTTAAATTTTTCTAATACATATTTTTGTG
>CAZOLF010000004.1:0-4764 GCA_964580855.1 uncultured Candidatus Saccharibacteria bacterium | reverse complement strand
TGACATTCTTCCTCATTAGGCATATTTTCTAAAGTAAACCAGCCAATTTCATCAAATTTATGTGGTTCACCATTTTTTACTTTTTCTCTATCAACTTGTACTAAAAATTCAATTGATAGCCAATGCGTCTTCTTGCCATCCATTTCTCGAAAAATATCCGCGTAGCCCAAGAATTCATAATTAACCGGCTCCACACAATACTCTTCCATTAATTCTTTTCTTAAAGTATCATCAACTGTCTCTCCGAAATCCAAGCCCCCGCCGCCGAAATCCCAAGCTCCGTGCTCATCACGGCAATTAGTGCTTCGCTTGTTTAAAAGGAAATTCCCCTGCCCGTCATGACAAAGATAAGAAACAGTAATACCAATATAATCAATCCCTTTTTGCATTTTAATTCATCTTCTCTTTTATGTAATCTACAAGTTCATCTTTTTTTATTCTTTCTTGTGTTCCTGTATCACGATCACGGATTGTGACGGTATCTTTGTGATCTCCATTTTCCTCGCCTAATGTATCGAAATCAATGACTATACACCATGGTGTACCAATCTCATCTTGCCGGCGGTAGCGCTTTCCAATGTTACCATTGTCGTCCCACATCACTCTACCAAATTCGTCTTTGAGCATTCGGTAAACTATGCGAGCATATTCGCGCAATTCTGGCTTGTTCTTGAGCAACGGCGACACAGCGCAGATCACAGGCGCGATAGAGGGGCTGAGGGCCAAATACGGCCTTACATCCTCACCTTTTACCTCTTCTTTATATGCACTTACAAGCAGTGCCAACACAGTACGATCCACCCCAAATGATGGCTCGATAACATGCGGAGTTAATCTCTCTTTTGTTTCGTCGTCGAAGTATGACAGATCTACAGTACTATTTTTCATATGAGTTTTGAGGTCGAAATCGGTACGATAAGCGAGTCCATACAATTCTTTCCGTCCAAATGGAAATTCAAATTCGAAATCAATTGTGCGAGAGCTGTAGTGTGCGAGGTCTGCCCCTTCTACTTCGAGCTCATAAACACTATTCATATCGATACCAATGTTTTCCATCCATTCAAGCATTTCGGAGCGCCAATAGGTAAAATATTTTTCCCACTCTTCGGGCTTGAGGAAAAATTCAATTTCCATTTGCTCAAATTCGCGCTGTCGGAAAATGAAATCACGAGGAGTAATTTCATTACGAAACGCTTTCCCAATTTGTGCCAAACCAAAAGGCAATTTTGGATGAATCGAATCCATCACATTTTTAAAATTCACAAACATACCTTGTGCAGTTTCAGGGCGTAGATATACAGTCGCGGAGCTATCTTCCACCGCACCAATCTGTGTAGCAAACATCATATTGAACTTTTTCTCATCCCCGAGTTTGCCACCACATTCAGCACAAATTTCTTTGTCTTCTATCTGGTCTGCACGAAATCTTTTCTTGCAAGACTCGCATTCTACCATCGGGTCAGAAAAATTATCAACGTGGCCTGTTGCCTTCCACACATTTGCGTTCATTAATATGCTCGCATCCACTCCATAAATATCATCACGATTCTCGACAAACTTTTTCCACCAAGAATTCTTGATGTTATTTTTCAGTGCCACACCAAGTGGGCCGTAATCGTAAGTACCAGCAAGTCCGCCATAAACTTCTGAGCCTTGAAATATAAACCCTCTTCGCTTGGCAAGCGATGTAATCTTTTCCATTAAATTGTCTTTTTCGTTTTCCATATACTTTATTTTATTACCACTGCATCGCCCGGCTTGAAAGTTGGATCACTGTCAGTACGGGTAGAAAGAGGTCCTTTGCTTGATTTGAGTAATACATTTGCAAAAGCATCTTGGCCCGTCAATGCAACATCTTTAATAATCTGAGGAGTGCTGTTGACCTGTGAGACAGAAGGCTTGAGTGCAATATTAAAAGATACTTCTCTATTTATTGTTCCAAACCCTGTATTAGGACGCACTGTACCAATCTTCCAAACCACTTCACGTGTATTAGCATCATAAGAAAGATTTTCATTATTTCCCCCAACTTGCGCCACCCATTTTACATAAACAGGCAACAACGCTCGAGCTTCTGCCCCCGTTACAAGATTCGCTGAATTTGAAAGGATCCAATTGATTGTATATACAGTCTCAGTTTCTGCCTTTGGAGGGCGTGAGCCAGATAAATATACAGCACTATTTGCAATTTGGAAATTAGAGACCACACGCAAATTTACTTTTTGCGAACTGTTGATTGGAGAATTATCTATATTACCCCCTTGCTCCCTACCTTTTATCCCAATATCAATATTCATCTGGGGATCCTTCAGGGAAGAATTTGAACCAAAAACCGAAAGAGGAGTCAGTGTAAAATTCACGCTACCAGTAGCACCTGGATCGATAAATGAAAATTCACTACTAGTATTTCGATCCCAAGTAATTTGATTCGTAGATGAATCAAAGAACCCTTCCGATACACTAACTGAATTTTTATCAAAAACATTGCCTGAAAGCTTTGCCACTATTTGCCCATCAAGAACTGGAGTTGTAAGATTATTAGACCAAAGAATTTCAACTCGCAAAGGAGCTCCCCCATTAACAGCATACTCATCCTTACTTTCACCATTGATAACTATCCGGGCTTGCAAATACGGCTTCTCTATCGCAACGGTGTGTAAGATGGAAGTATATATAACATCCATTTTTGATGGATTCTCAGGAGGGACGGTACCCACATAAGCGTGAAATGCTTGCTCATCACCATCTTGACCCATTAGAGTACCCTTAATTGAAACCTCGAAAGGTTTCGTTGTTGTCAGATCAGACAATTTCCAAACTGAATTCCCAGAAAATGGTGCAGGTACAGCGCTCGTAAATTTAAAACCAAGAGGATACTCAACTTTCAAAAGTGCTTGATCTGATGGGAGTGTAGTATGAAGATTTGCCGTAACTTTGAAAGTCACTTCCTGATTGGAGCTTGTTGAATTTGGCCCATCAAAGAGTAACGAAACGGGGGAAGAACTAATTGTAACTGGATACTCTTTTGATTTAACAAAAATAGCATTTGAACCTTCTGGGTGATATTCCAAACGCACAGTAACATTGCGCAAAGTTCCTTGATCTCCATAAAGCGTAACTTTTTTACTTCTTTCGGCTCGGCCACCAGCCGGAATAGTCCCCAAGGACTCGCGTGGTAATCGGATCAAGTCCTCTTCTTTAGACACGACAGATGCACCTCTTGGATATTCAATAATAAGATTAGCCAACTCGAGGGCTGCATTATTTTTATTTACAATTTCAATTTGAATTGGCAACTCTTCCCCCCCTTGAGCAAAGGCATTCCCTAAGACAGTGATCTCAATATTTTCATTTGAAACAACTCCCCCCCCATAATTATATAAAAAGTATGCAACCCCAACAGAAATCACAAAGAACAACATTGCTCCTATAAAAAACTTCTTAAAAAATGAACTGCTTTTTCTTTTTTTCATTATAGTTGGATCTTTCGATTCTTGAGACCACGATTCAGGAACATCATATTTTACCGGATGCAAAACCCCTTCTTTATGGTGGTCATGGCTTGAAAAATCCGGCTCATAAAGCTTGCGCTTAATGTCTTCGATTTTATGGAATTCACGTGTATCATTCGCCATAATAAAGATTATACCACAATATACTACAATTGGCTCTCTCGTAAAGCTTTGTTTATATGGCTTATTATAGATTTACGCTCAGCAAGCAAAAGACTAGTTTTTTCATTAGAAAAGTCATCTTCCAAGTATTTAGCAAGAATTTCTGAATCCCCTATATATCCAAGTTCGTTGACAATCCGTAATACTAAATGGAGCTCTAGGGCCTCCAATGATTCTGAGGAAAAATTTGGAGAGTCTAGTAAATACAAAGCTTGGATAAAATCGTCGAAAATTTTTTCATTGGGTTCCTCCCCTGCGCACAACCGCTCGATCAATTTACTAATTCGTGCCACGATTAAAATAGATTCTTTGTTCGCACGCATCAAAGGAAAAGTAGAAATATTTGTGGCTGATGTTACCCGCCAAATATCTTTGCCATGAACAAAATCGATCGAGGCATGAGAAAAATCCTGCAAAGAAAATCGCAGTTTAGATTCTGCTCGTCGTATCCCCTGAGCAGTCGCCTTCACGAGCCCGAGCTCACGAGTATAAATAGAAAGCAATTTATTCGCCTCTCCGATATTACGCGAGCTGAGAATAAACCCTTGTGTGTGATGGATATGGTGTTGCATTTATTAATTTTTTATCTGTTTTAAAAGTGCATCAAGAGCTTCCGGGAGTTCGTACCAACCAGATGAACCGTTTAAGTGGCCACCATTTTTTATAGAAATTAATTTTGAAGAAAGTTTTTCAGAAAGTTCTTCCGCGTGAGAAAAAGGTACAGTTGGATCGTCGTCTCCATGAATAACAGAGAAATTTTTACACACTTTTCTTATTTTTTCAAAATCGAATGGTGTATCCATAAAATGATGTATTGGTCTATATCTAATTGCTGGCAAAATGTGAACTGGCCCAGAAACTAAAATTACACCACCAATGTGCACGCCTTTAGGCAAACTTTGCAAATAATGCAAAATTGCTGGCACTCCAAGAGAATGACCTACTAGGAAAATATCTTTATTTGGTTTCCCTATCGCCCGTGTCATTTCTGCAACCCATTCATCTTTTTTTGGATTTCCAGCCATTGGCATAGCAAGTGCGCATGCCCATATGTCTTCACGCGCAAGTTTACCCATTAGCCATGGTCTCC
>CAZOLF010000003.1:38508-41261 GCA_964580855.1 uncultured Candidatus Saccharibacteria bacterium | reverse complement strand
AATTGCATTGACTCATATTTTTTGTTTGATTGTGTAAATTGTCAAAACTGTTGTTTGTCTTCAAACTTAAGAAACAAGCAATATTATTTTAAAAATCAGAAATTATCAAAAGAAGAATATCAGCAAGCTGTTGCCGAATTGAAAATGGAAACATACACAGGCACAGAGAAAATAAAGAAGGAATTTGAGAGAATGGTAAAGAATGATGCAATTCACAAGTATGCTTTTATTTATGCTTCACAAAATGCAGTAGGGGATTATATTCACCATGCGAAAAATATTAAAAATTGTTTTGATACTTATGAAGCCGAAAATATTTCTTATGGTAATCGGGTTCTGTTTGCAAAAGATAGTATGGATTTATCCGGCTCTGGGTATGCAGAAAATACATATGAATCGATGGCAGCTACTATGAATACATCTTTGGACTTCTTTTGCTACATAACCATCCAAGGTTGTAGTCGTTGCGAGTATTCTTTAATTTTGAAAAATTGCTCAGATTGTTTTGGCTGTGTTGGTTTAACAAATGCAAAGTATTGTATTTTTAACAAACAATACGAGAAGAATGAATATTTTGAAATGGTAGAAAAAATAAAAAACCACATGAGTGCGTTGCCATACGTTGATGTGAAGGGAAGAGTATATAAATACGGTGAATTTTTTCCATACGATATGTGCCCGTTTGGATACAATGAAACAAATGCTCACGACCAATTTTTCCCGATGACAAAAGTTGAGGCAATTGCAAAAGGTTATCCATGGCAAGATCGAGAGAAGCGAGATTATGCAACTACTATTAATTCAAATGAATTGCCGGACAGTATAAATGAAGTAGGGGATGATATTTTGCAAGAAGTTATCGAGTGCCCTAATCAAGGGGATCAAAATTTTCAATGTACTGGTGCTTTTAAAATTGTTCCAGACGAATTGCAGTTCTATCGACAGAAAAAGTTGCCATTACCAAGACTTTGCCCAAATTGTAGACACTACGACAGGCTTAAGTATCGCAATCCGATGAAATTATATGAGCGTTTTTGTTCAAATGGTTGTGGAAATACTTTCAAGACTACATACGCCCCAGAGAGAACAGAGAAGTTGTATTGTGAGAGTTGTTACAGTCGAGAGGTATTATAATTTATTATTGATATAATAGTACTATGCCCAAAGAATTTTTGGATAGCCAAAGCACAAATAAAGAAAATCTACTTCCTCAAGGTAGACTCGACCAGACACTTGTTGAGTACTTCAAGGAAAATAAAATTGAAATGCCTCCAATTGAAACTACAATGCTTTTTTCTCGTCACTATACTGCTTCAGATGTAGAGTGGATGGAACCTCATTATAAGGAAACAGATATTTTTATTCCTGAAACAGTAAGTTGGACACCAGAAGGATTGGAGATGTATCAGAAGATTGCTCAAGGAGGAAGTGAAGGCTATACGGCTTCAGGAAGATTCTTTTCAAATCTCATGAGTGAGATGCAAAAGAATCCAAAGGCAACTTTTAGATTCAGTGGAGCAATAGTGGAAATGATGCAAAAATTTCCAGGTAAAAAAATTTGTTACATAGATTTGCCTGCTGGTACAGAATTGCAAGTACAACACAAAAAAGATATAGAAAATTTATTTAAACGTATCGACTTAATTCCACCTACCGCTTCTTTGGCAGAAAGGGCAGAGATTGAAGAAAAGCTAAGTGGAGAATTTTCAAAAAGTCTGGCTCTTCGAGAAGAAGAAATTACAAAATCATTACCAAGAGAGCTTGGAAAATTAGTTAAACAGTATCCTGGATTATTAAAGAAAGAAAAATTAAAGGTGTTAATTCAATTGGGGTCAAATCATACTAGAATTTACCAATGGTTAAAGAGTAGGGGTGAAAATGTTTCACGATTTTTTCCAAATAAACCATATAATTATATGGGAGGGTTGCATAGTCGAGCGGATCTTTTTGGGAAATCTTTTAGTGGGTTGGATAATAAAAAAATTACATTCGCAGATACAATTTGTTTCAAAACATTTCTTCACCATGCAGTACTTTTTATCCCAGAGGGGTTGTATTCTGAGTATGTTCGTAGAATTGTGGCACTTTTTTCAGAAAAAGAAATGGAGGAGGTCTATGCCGGGCTTCAGTCAGAGGATGAAAAAATTCAGAACGAAGCACAGAACACTTTTGAGCATTTACTACAAAAAAATAAGATACCGATAGTCAAAAATCGCATGGATATTCCAATCCTCGAGAAATATTTGCAATCTTAACTGTGGATAAGTTTGCTATTCCTGCGGAAGAAAAATTTGATTTTTCTTCCGCAGGAATTCTGCATTTTTTGGCTTCAAAAATGTCCTTATATTGTCGGCTCTAACAGGATTTTACATTCTTGATATTGACGAAGTCTACACAACTTTCTCTTATATTATTTCTGTAACCTTTTATTTGCCATACCATCGAGATAGATATATAATATATACCCAAATACATTTTTATTATTAAATTTTTAGCTATATATTATGTCCATAAATATCACAAAACGCGACGGTTCCCGAGAGCCATTTAATGCAGACCGAATTAATCGATCTATCGAACGTGCGTGTTATGGACTTACTAATCCTATAGAAAAAGTTACCCAAATTGCTTCGGAAACAGAGCTCACACTCTATGATGGCATTACAACAGATGAAATGGACCAAGCAACAGTAAACGCTGCCCTCCAAAACGTCCAATTTGATCTCGAATTTGATAAAATTGCCACTCGGTTA
>CAZOLF010000003.1:32005-38498 GCA_964580855.1 uncultured Candidatus Saccharibacteria bacterium | reverse complement strand
GTTACTTCTAAAAATTATTTACAAGAAGGTTTTAGGAGATTTTGACACTGAAGAAGAGCTTAAAACACTACACAGAGAGAGTTTCGCTAAATATATTGCTCATGGGATAGAGCTTGGCCAGCTAGATCCACGGCTTGGTGAGCTTTTTGACCTAGAGCAACTTTCAAAAGATTTACGATTAGAGCGCGATGAGCTGTACAAGTACTCTGGCGTGTCTACAATGCAGAACCGCTACCTTTTAAAGAGTAAAACTTTTGATGCTTTAGAGACTCCGCAATATTTCTGGATGCGTGTTGCGATGGGCATGTCACTGACTGAAAAAAATCCTACAGAATATGCAAAGAAATTCTACGACAAAATGTCTAAGCTCGAATATCTTTCTGCTGGATCGACAAATATTGGAGCGGGGACAACTCGACCATCATTATCCAACTGTTTTCTTATGCAAATCGAGGATGACATGGCTCATATCGGCAAAACCGTTTCTGATGTTTTGATGCTTTCTAAAGCAACAGGAGGAATTGGTTTAGCGGTTACAAAGTTGCGAGCTAATGGATCAGTGCTTAAATCCAACAACACTGTTTCATCAGGTCCTGTACCGTTCCTTCATATAATAGACTCTGCTGTTCGTGCAGTTCAGCGTGGTGGAAAGAAAAAGGGTGCGCTCTGTTTCTATATGGAAAATTGGCACATTGATTTCCAAGATTTCCTTGATCTTAAACAAAACGCTGGTGATGATTATCGTCGTGCTCGTACAGCTAATACTGCAGTTTACATATCGGATGAATTTATGAAGCGTGTGAATAACGATGAAATGTGGTATCTCTTTGACCCAAAAGAAACAATGGATCTAATCGAATTATACGGTTTAGAATTTTCAAAACGTTACAATGAATATTGCCAAATGGCTGAAGAGGGTAAGATCGCAATGTGGAAGAAATTACCAGCACGCGAACAATACAAGCATATTCTAGTGTCACTTGAGACAACATCACACCCATGGCTGACTTGGAAGGACACTATTAATGTTCGCGCTCTTAACAACAATACTGGGACAATCCACGCATCGAACCTTTGTACCGAGGTGACCCTCCCTCAAAACAAAGAAAATGTTGCAGTGTGTAATTTAGTATCTATTAATTTACCTCGTCACTTGGTTGGGGTCCAGATTGATTGGATGCGATTAGAGGAATCTGTTCGCCTTGCGATTCGTCAGCTTGATAATTTGATAGATGTAAACAAATTACCAATCCCTGAAGCTATTAAAGCTGATAGTGAGAACCGGGCCGTGGGATTGGGGTTGATGGGATTCTCAGACACTATTGAACAGTTAGGGTTTTCTTATGAAGATAAGGAAGCTTTTGAATTTGCCGATAAAGTTTTTGAATTTATTTCTTATATGGCCATCGATGAAAGTACAAAGTTGGCAGAAGAGCGTGGAGCATATAAAAATTTCAAAGGTTCGGGTTGGAGCAAGGGGATGGTGCCAATTGATACCTTCAAAGATTTATTAGTAGAGCGTGGCGGAGATCATATTACTGTTAAATTAGAAAGTGCAGATTTGGTACCGAGTCTGGATTGGGATGGATTAAGAGAAAAAGTGAAGAAAGGAGTTCGTAATGCAACAGTACTTGCGATTGCGCCGAATGCAAATATTGGATTAGTCGCTGGGACAAGTCCTGGAATTGATCCACGCTTTGCGCAAATGTTCTCTCGAAATAAAATTTCAGGAAAATATTTAGAAGTGAATGCTAATCTTGTACGCGACATGATCAATCTCGGGCTTTGGGAGACACACCGCGAAGCAATACTGACAGCGCACGGAGACCTTTCTGAAATTGCAGAAATTCCAGAAAATATAAAAAGAATTTATAAAACATCATTCTCTACATCCCCATATGCATTCGTAGAAGTTGCAGCTCGTGCACAGAAATGGGTAGATCAAGGAATTTCTCGAAATATGTACTTGGACGTCCGTGATGTTGATGAAGTGATGAAGATTTATACAAGTGCATGGGAAAAAGGTTTGAAAACTACATACTACTTGCACATGAAGCCAAAGCATTCTGCAGAGCAATCAACAACAAAGGTCAACAAATCTGAAGCAATGGGCAAGAAAGGTTTTGCATCTGTGTTCAATAAAGCTCCAGTTGCAGAGATTTTTACCATTGAAGATAAAAGCGAAGATCCAGTTATAAAAATTGATCAGCCTACAAAAACTCCAGTTCATGCAAGTTCCGAAATGGTTGTACATTTACCAGATGATCCAATGGATGCATTATTGTGTGAGGGTTGTCAGTAGTATTTATTATTAAAATTAAAAACAGAATTATTTATGTTAGTAGGAAAAGCAACACCTGAAGATACAAGTTTACACCCAATGCATTACAAATGGGCGTATGAATTATACAACCAAGCAGTGCGTAACACTTGGTTTCCACATGAAATTCCCCTTGGGGAAGATCTGAAAGACTGGAAAGATATGACAGAAGACGAACGCCATGCTGTTAAATTCCTGATGTCATTTTTCAACCCTGGGGAGCTTATTGTTAATCGATCTCTTGCACTTGGAGTATATCCGTACATCAAATCTCCAGAATGTCACCTGTATTTAGCAAAGCAAATGTGGGAAGAGGCCAATCACTGCGTAGCTTTTGAGTATGTGCTCGAGACTTTCCCAATGGATCGTGAGACAATATATAAAGTACACACTGAAACGCAATCAATGGTCAAGAAAGAAGCCTATATTACGAATTACCTCAAGCGTATGACGGAAGTCACACTTGATATTGAAACAAACGAAGGTAAGAAAGATTTCATCCGCAACCTCGTCGCGACAAATATCGTGATGGAGGGGATATGGTTCTACTCTGGATTTATGGTGGTGCTTTCTTTCCGCCAGAGAAATAAACTTCGCAACTTCGCATCGATGATCAACTGGGTAATCCGCGATGAATCATTGCATTTGAAATTCGGAATGACGCTTATCATGAGTATATTGGAAGAGAATCCAGAATTACTTACTGAAGATTTCGCAAATGAAATCCGCCAGATTGTGGTGGATGGAGTGGATTTGGAAGTTGAATATAATAAAGATCTTTTCCCAAATGGAATTCTCGGGTTAAATTCTGATTATGTAAATCAATATGTGAAATATGTTGCAGATCGTCGCCTTGAAGAGCTCGGAATGCCTGCCCACTACAAAGTGACCAATCCTGCAAAATGGATGGCTGGAGCAACTGATGTCTTTGAACTCGTGAATTTCTTTGAAGCACAAAACACGAACTACGAAGTCGACGCCCACGGCCACAGCGAAAAAAAGGAAGAAAAATAATTTACAAAATCCCCCTAGCTAAGTCTTGGGGGATTTTGTATAATGTGGGTATGAAATCAAATAAAGCAAAATTTGCAGTTTTTATTATCATTCTCGTTGTTGTTATTGTGGGTGGGGGGATTTTTATGAATAGTAGGCCACAGCCTGTGGGGAAGCTTGATTCCTTTGCTCAATGTCTCGGTACAAATGGTGCAAAGTTCTACGGCGCATTCTGGTGTCCACATTGTCAGGATCAAAAAGCAATGTTTGGCCCATCCAAAAAGTATTTACCTTATATAGAATGTTCAACTCCTGATAGACAAATGCTTCAAATCTGTAAAGATAACAATATTCAAGGATTCCCAACATGGGTTTTCCAAGACGAGTCACGCTTATCTGGGGCAGTTGATCTTGCGACCTTAGCAGATAAGACCCAATGTGTACTTCCAGAATAATATATGCCATCTTACCTAAACACATTTAATCAATTTGTATCTGGGGGCGCAGTGGCAATGCAGGTACTTTGTTTACTGCTTGTTGTGGTTTTGCTTTTTGTTCCAGATCGCAATAACGTGATTCGTAAATTTTTTAAGAGTAATGCATTTTTCTTGGGATTTTTGATCTCTCTTGGGGCTGTGGCGATTAGTTTGTTTTACTCTAATGTCATCGGATTTCCTCCATGCGAACTTTGCTGGATACAACGGATATTTATCTACCCACAATTAATTTTGTTTGCAATGGAATTGTACAAGCGTGACAAAACAATTATAGATTTTTCTATGGTATTTGCATTACTTGGAATTCTGACCTCTATATATCATATCTATATCGAATATGGGGGCCAATCAGCATTGCCATGTGCAGTTCCAGGAGCCGAGACCGTTTCTTGTGCAACTCGATATGTTTTTGAATTCAGCTATGTAACAATCCCTGTAATGTCTTTGACTGTTTCGTTATTGTTGTTACTATTGATGGTTAATTACAAATATGTTTCTCGAATAAAATAACTATATGCTAGTAGAAAAAGTTGGACATTCAGGAGAAAAAATTGTTTTTGTCTATACAACAGTCAGCTCTCGCGACGAGGCAAAGTCTCTATCTTTTTCTGTTGTAGAGGAAAAGCTTGCTGTGTGTGCAGATTTTTGGCCAATTGAGTCAATCTATCCTTGGCAGGGAGTCCTTCAGGAAGTTGAGCAATATATGGTTATGTTTACAACCGAAAGTGCACTTTCTAAAAACTTACTGAATTTATAAATGAGCTACATTCATACAGTGTGCCTGTCTTGGCTGTCCTTGAGACAAAATTTGTTAACGGCTCCTATTCTTTTTGGGTAGACAAAACTCTAAATAGTAAAGAAGAGTATCTTTCAGAAGAAGAAAAAGAAAAACAGCTTCAATATGAATCAGAAGGTGGATTCCACCCTGGACACTTAAAATAATTTTATGGGTTTGATCCATACTACATTTGAGTGGATTATGAAATCTCGGCTCTTAGAGATCGAGAATCTAAAGCGTGACCCAGTGCAAGCTCAAAAGAAAGTGTTTATTGATTTGGTTAATCATGGGGAAAATACAAAATGGGGGATAGAGCATCAATATTCCAATATCAGTTCGATTGCTGATTTTAAAAAAAATGTACCCATCTCTTCTTATGAAGATTTGTTTCCATATATTGAAAGAATGCTAAAAGGGGAAATTAATGTCCTATGGCCATCGCAAATTTCTTGGTTTGCTAAATCTTCTGGTACAACCAACGCTCGGAGTAAATTTATCCCTGTATCGAAAGAATCGTTGGAGGATTGTCATTTTCAAGGAGGCAAGGATGAGCTTGCTTTATATATAAAGAACTTTCCTGAAACGAAGCTATTTAGTGGGAAAAGTTTGTGTGTCGGGGGAAGTCTTGAAGAAACAAATAAAGACGAGGAAATATTTTGCGGAGATGTTTCGGGTATCATAATGAAAAATCTTCCACTTTGGGCACAATATTTACGCACACCGAGCTTACAGACGGCGCTTATGAGCGAATGGGAAGAAAAGATTGATAAGTTGGCTCGTGAATCATCCAAGGAAAATGTTACAAGTATTGCTGGAGTACCAACGTGGACCATTATTTTAATCAGAAAAGTTTTAGAGCAAACAGGGGCAAAGGATATTTTTGAAGTTTGGCCCAACTTAGAAGTTTTTTTTCATGGAGCCGTTTCCTTCGAACCATATAGAGAGATATTCAAAGAACTTTTTCCTCGACCAGATATGCGTTATATGGAAGCCTATAATGCATCTGAAGGGTTTTTTGCCATTCAAGATGATCTATCACGAAATAGTGAAATGTTGTTGATGCCTGATTACGGTGTTTTTTATGAATTTATTCCTATGAGTTTTTTTAATAAGTCCAATCCAGACACTTTGACTATTGGTGAGGTTGAACTTGGAGTTGAGTATGCAATTGTCATATCAACTAATGGTGGTTTGTGGAGATATGTAATAGGGGATACTGTGATGTTTACAAGTTTATATCCACATAGGATAAAAATAACTGGCCGGACCAAACATTTTATAAATGCTTTCGGCGAAGAGGTTGTAGTACACAATACAGATAATGCAATAAAAGAAGCATGCAATAAAACAAATGCAGTAATTAAAGAGTACACAGTTGCCCCAGTTTTTATGGAAGGTGGTGATAGGGGATATCACGAATGGATTATTGAGTTTGAGAAGGAACCTGAGGATTTGGGGCTATTCCAAAAATATCTTGATGAACATTTACGTTCGATAAATTCAGATTACGATGCAAAAAGGTATAAAGATATCGCTCTCTCTACTTTAATAATAAAAGTAGCCCCAACAGGAACTTTCTATACTTGGATGAAATCTCGGGGGAAGCTCGGAGGTCAGCATAAAGTTCCTCGTCTATCAAATGATCGGAAGTATGTGGAAGAAATTTTGAATTTAATGTAATTTTCACCTGCTTTCATAAATTCCATTATTGTGCTATAGTAGCCTTATATTAAAAGGGGATTTTAGCAGTATACACAAAATACATACATTATATGCAATTAAAAGCCAGAATAAGAAAGATAATAGAGATTATTAAAAGTTGGAGTTTACGCAGGAAGATTTTTTCCGGGCTATTGGCCGTATTAGTAATTTTATTTTTAGGGAACTTGATACTTCCAAATGATA
>CAZOLF010000003.1:26893-31995 GCA_964580855.1 uncultured Candidatus Saccharibacteria bacterium | reverse complement strand
TGATAACAGTGGAAATTTTATTACAAAAGCGGTAGAACGTACTAATTTGACTCAGACAGTTCTCGCAACAGGGCAGGTGACTTCAAGTACCGATTTATCTTTATCTTTTGAAGCAAGTGGTATTGTGAGGTCTCTACGCGTACAGGTAGGAGATAAAGTATACAAGGGTCAAGTTTTAGCAACAATTGACCAAGATGGGGAGCTGGCATCGCTTCTTCAAGCTCAAGGTGCCCTTAATGTTGCGAAAGCTAAATATAATAAAGTCGTTGAAGGTACAAGTAGTGAGGAGATAAAACTTGCTAGAATTCTTGTAGAAAATGCAAAATCAGAATACGAAAGTACAAAAAAACAGCAGGATGTTGTGGTGGATAATGCTTTAAATGAATTAAATAAACGAACTTATGATGTTGAAGATTATGAAAAAAACAAGTTTGCCTATGATAGTGCTGTCAAAACTCGTGATACGACTCTCGCAAATTTACAAGGTTCCATAAATCAACGCCAAGCTGAGCTTGATGTAAAATTAGCTTCTGCAAAAAATTATGAAGTAGATTTAGCCAAAGCTGATATTCTTTCTGCGGAGGGGCAAGTTGCACTAGCTCAGGCTAATCTCGAGAGTCGGATTCTTCGAGCCCCGTCAAATGGTACAGTTACAAAAGTAGATATAAAACTTGGGGAACTTGCACAATCTTTAAAGCAAGCATTTATTATTCAAGATATTGGGAACCTATATATAGAAGCCAATATTAATGAAGCAAACATTGCACTTCTCAATGTTGGGCAAACTGCCACAATCACTTATGATGCACTTGGCCCGACAAATATATTTACAGCTAAAGTTGTAGTTATCGAGCCATCTTCCACAACTACTGATGGGATCGTAAATTACAAAATTAAACTAGGGATAGATAAATTAAACGAAAATATCCGTCCCGGAATGAATGCCAACGTTACAATAAACACTCTAAACAAAGATAATGTTCTTGTTGTACCGTATACAGCTATTCGGTATGCAGATGGGAAATCCTTTGTGAAAAAAATAACAAATTTGCAGAAAGGTACTTATGATGAAGTTGAAGTAAAAGCTGGGGCAACCGGAGATGGTAATCTTGTAGAAATCGAAAATGGTCTTGTTGAAGGGGATATTGTTGTTGTAACCCTTAAAAAATAATATGGTTAATAGTAAGAAAGCTTTGAGTTCCTTTTCACGAAATGTAAAAGTTGGGTGGTTTTTGGCCAAACGTGATATTAAGCGTGCCAATATTTGGACAACAACACTAATTATTTCTGTGATGACTTTAACATTTCTCAATCTTGTCGTGGTTTCGGGAATACTGGTTGGGTTAATTCAAGGCTCGGAAGATGCCCAGAAGAAATATGGTATTGGGGATATTATCGTCTCTTCTTTTTTGAACCGGTCATATATATTAGACACCCCAAAAGTTGTAGAAATTGTAAAAACAATTCCAGGATACAAATCTCACACTGTACGATTTACAGGGTCCGCTCGAGTTGAGTCCGATTATCGCAAGACAATCAAGCCGGGGGAATTGCGTGATGGAGCTGGGGGATCATTCCT
The DNA here is from genome assembly GCA_964580855.1 of uncultured Candidatus Saccharibacteria bacterium. Lineage (GTDB taxonomy): Bacteria > Patescibacteriota > Minisyncoccia > Phycocordibacterales > UBA9973 > UBA8515. The sequence goes on along the minus strand of CAZOLF010000003.1, from coordinate 30,416 downwards.
CGGGATTGATCCAATTCAAGAAGAAGCATTTTCTGGTGTTTCGAAATTTGTGATTCAAGGTGAGTATCTTACACCTCGTGACCAAGATAGTATTTTAATTGGGAAAAATTTACTCTACGAGTTTACTCCAATTGAAGCCCCTGGATTCCAGACATTAAAAAATGTTTCAGTAGGCTCTCGTATTAAAGTCACAGTAGGGGAGAACACTAAAGAATATATTTTAAAAGGCATTGTCTCGAGTAAGGTAGATGAATTTGATACTTCAGTTATTGCTCTTGATAGCGAGGTCCGCAAAATGATTGGTCGTGATGACTACAATGCTAATTCAATTGCGATTCAAATATTACCCGGCACTGATCCAGGTCTCGTAAAACAATATCTTCTTGATAACGGGGTAGGTTCTTATGCTCGCGTGCAGACAGCCGAAGATGCTTTCCCTAAATTCCTTAAGGATATTAAGGCCACCTTTGGAATACTTGGAAGTGCTATTTCAGGAATTGGTCTCGTTGTTGCATCTATCACAATTTTTATTGTCATTTTCGTAAATGCGATTACGCGCCGACGTTACATTGGAATATTAAAAGGTATTGGCATCAACAGGCGTGCGGTGCTGTACTCGTATATTTACCAAGCGGTGATTTATGCATTATCGGGGATAATTTTAGGAATGATATTAATATTTGGGTTGATCAAGCCGTATTTTGCACAACATCCGATTAATTTTCCTTTTTCTGATGGGATATTAGTAGCAACACTTACAGGGACACTATTTCGTGGAGGTATCCTCCTTGTAGCTACAATGATTGCAGGTTTTATTCCAGCTCGAATTGTTATCAAGCAAAATACATTAAGCGCGATTTTAGGTCGCTAATAAAAAATGATACAAGTAAAAAATTTAACAAAAAAGTTTAAAAATGGGGATCAGGAAATTATTGCACTTAATAATGTCTCTTTCTCTGTGCCCGAAGGTCAATTTTTGACAGTCTCTGGGCGTTCTGGATCTGGTAAATCAACTCTCCTTTATCAATTAGGCTTACTCGATATACCAACAAGTGGCGAAGTTTGGATAGATGGTCAAGATTATGTTCAAGTCAATGAAAATGAACGCACTGATGTAAGACTTAATGACCTAGGATATATTTTCCAAGATTACGCTATCCTTCCTTCACTAACTGCTCTTGAAAATACAATGCTCCCACTTTTAATGCAAGGAGATAGTAAAAGTGTAGCAGAGCAAAAAGCGAAAAATGCTCTAGAACGTTTGGGAGTAATTGATCGTATGAATAATTTACCAAGCCAACTTTCTGGCGGGCAACAACAGCGAGTAGCTATTGCTCGTGCTATTGCTCATGGCCCAAAGATTATTTTCGCTGATGAGCCAACAGCCAATCTCGATTCCGAGACTTCTGAACAGGTTATAAAAGCTTTCTTAGATTTAAATAAAGATGGCCAGACAATCATTATGGTCACCCACGAACCTGAATATGCAAAGCTTGCTGATCGCACTATTTTTATGACAGATGGGGCAATAACAAGCGATGTCCTGAATAAGTAAAATATGCTATAATGGGCTTATGGAAACAATAATAACAAATAAAAGGTTTATAAAATTTACTACTATATTAATGGGTTTATTGTGTCTTTTGGTTGTCGCTAAAATTATTAATACATTTGATAATGATAGAAAAGGTGGGTTCAATCAACCCCAAAATATGATTTCTGTGTCTGCTGAGGGAGAAGTGATGGCTGTACCTGATGTAGCAGTCATAACGCTCAATATTGAGAAAGAAGGTAAGACAGCAAAAGAGGCTCAAAATTTAACAAACGAGATGTTAAATAAAGTTCTTGCTTATGCAAAAACTCAAAAGATCGAGGACAAAGATGTAAAGGCTGAATACGGCGGAGTCAATCCAAAGTATAAAAATAATCAGATTTACTGTATCTCATATCCTTGTCCAACAGGGGAGACAGTTATCGTAGGTTATACAGCAAATCAGTCAATTACAATTAAAGTGCGTGAAGCAGATAATGCAAACGAAGTTCGTACAGGATTAGCAAATTTAGGAATTACAAATATTTCAGGTCCTACCTTTAGTATTGATGATGAAGATAAACTCAAAGACGAAGCTCGCGCCCTTGCGATCAAAGAGGCTCGTGAAAAGGCCAAAGTTTTAGCAAAAGAATTAAATGTTAGACTCGGCGATGTGGTTAGCTTCTCTGAAAATTCTGGAGGTTATTATCCAACAATGTATAAGAGTGCCACAATGGATATGGCAGTTTCTTCTGCAATGCCAGAAAGAGCTCCGACTTTACCAAAAGGGGAGAACAAGATAACTTCAAGCGTTACAATAACTTACGAAATAAAATAAACCATAAAAAACAAAAAACCCTTTCTAATTAAAGAAGGGTTTTTTGTTGTCTTGACAATACCCCCTAGGGGGTATATACTTTAACTATGAATACAAATAAGCAAAAATTAATACGGAGATTAAAAATTATTGAAGGTCAAGTGCGAGGATTACAAAATATGATTGATCAGGATAAATATTGTATTGATGTAATTACGCAAACCTCTGCTATAAAGCAGGGGCTCTCCAACGTTGAAGATATCTTGATGGAGGGCCATTTAGGGCATTGTGTGGTGAATCAAATCAAAAAAGGCGAGACAGGTAAAGCTACAAAAGAAATTTTGAAAGTTTATCAACTTAAACGAAAATAATATGGAACCAAAAATTTACAAAGTAAAAGGAATGCATTGCGCGAGTTGCGCAAGTATCATAGAAAGAGCTATCAAAAAAATTGATGGCGTAGATGAGATAGCCGTAAATAATGGTACAGAAAATGCAAAAATTTCCTTTGATGAAAACAAAACAAACCCAGATGATTTTAATAAAAAATTAGAGCCTCTAGGTTACTCTTTGTTAATACCTAAGGCTACAGATCACAGTGCTCATAATGCATCTCTAGGAAAGGGAAGTATGACAGCAAGCCAAATGGGTATGAGTGAAAATGAACATGCCGAGCACTTAGGATTAAATCAATCAAAGCAAGAAAAATTAAAAGAGATATCTGATATTAAAAAAGCGGTATTTAAGGCAATCCCTCTCGCAATTATAAGTATACTTATAATGACTTGGGAGATACTTGGTAAATACAATTTAGTCCCTCCAATGTCTGAAACTTTATATGAATTTTTTCACCACCTACTTCCAATTTTTGCTACATACATTTTTATAACTATTGGCAAGCCGTATTTACTCGGAGTGTATAGATTTTTCCGTTACGGCAAGGCTAATATGGATACACTGATTGGTCTTGGGACATCGGTTGCATTTATTTATAGTTTTATTGTTACCGCTTTTGAAGAAGCCCTAGCCCCATATCTAAATGTCCAATACAATTTTTATGATATAACAATCGTTGTTATAACATTTATAGCCTTAGGTAAATATTTGGAAGCAAAATCAAAATTGAAAACTGGTGATGCGATAGAAAAGTTGCTCGGACTTCAAGCAAAAACTGC
>CAZOLF010000003.1:21270-26883 GCA_964580855.1 uncultured Candidatus Saccharibacteria bacterium | reverse complement strand
ATTCGCGACGGTAAAGAAATTGAAATTTCAATTGATCTTGTATTAGTGGGTGATATTTTAATTGTAAAACCTGGGCAGAAAATCCCCGTCGATGGTGTTGTGGTAGCAGGCACTTCATATGTTGATGAATCAATGATAACTGGCGAGCCAATACCAGTTGAAAAAAATATAGATGCGCAAGTAGTCGCAGGGACAATCAATACCACAGGCACATTTAATTTTAAAGCAACAAAAGTTGGTTCGGAAACCCTACTTGCCCACATTATTAAAATGGTTGAGGAGGCACAGGGGAGCAAGGCACCGATACAAGCTCTGGCCGACAAAATTTCTGCTATTTTTGTGCCTATTGTACTTGTGATTGCATTTTTGGCATTTGGCTTGTGGATGTACTTTGGGGTACCGACACTTGGAGTTTCCCTTGCGCTTTCGTATGCGCTGACTTCATTTGTGGGGGTACTGGTTATTGCTTGCCCTTGCGCGCTAGGTTTGGCGACCCCAACGGCTATTATTGTGGGGGTTGGCAAGGGAGCAAAGGAAGGAATCTTGGTCAAAGATGCGACTGCACTTGAAACACTACACAAAGCAAATATCATTGTGGTTGATAAAACAGGGACGATTACAAAAGGCAAACCAGAACTTTCAAAGATTGAAAATTTGAGTAAATTAAAAGACGATGAAATTCTTGCAATTCTCGCAACGCTTGAGAGTAAATCTGAACACCCGATAGCTGGCGCCATAGTAAATTATGCCAAAGAAAAAAACATTGCAACTTTAGATATTTCAAACTTTGAAATTATAAAAGGCAAAGGCTTGAAAGGGGTAATTAATGGTGTAGAATATTTTGCCGGTAATACAAAAATTATAACTGACCTAAACATATCTTTTGACATCAAAAACTTAGAAATCGAAACAGTGCAAGGTAAAACTCCAGTTATGCTTCTAAGTAAAAGTGAAATACTTGCAATTGTGTATGTTGCAGATCAAATCAAGCCTGAAGCTATCGAGATGGTCAAGGAATTACACAAGCTAAACAAGAAAGTAATAATGCTGACTGGTGATAATAAAAATACAGGCGAATATATTGCCAAACTTGTAGGTATTGATGAAGTAATTGCCGAAGTTATGCCAGAAGATAAATTAAATGTCATAAAAGATTTGCAAAGCAAAGGCAATATTGTGGTTATGGCAGGCGACGGGGTCAATGATGCACCAGCGCTCGCCCAAGCAAATGTTGGTATCGCGATGGGCACAGGAACAGATGTAGCAATAGAATCAGCAGGAATAACGCTACTTGGTGGGGATATTTCAAAAATTGTAAAAGCTGTAAGATTATCAAAAATTACAATGAATGGCATCAAACAAAATCTATTCTGGGCATTTATTTACAATGTTGTCGGTATTCCTCTTGCGGCAGGACTATTCTATCCAATTTTTGGCTGGCTCCTTTCACCCGTCTTTGCAGGATTTGCGATGGCAATGTCGAGTGTATCTGTCGTCGGTAATTCATTGCGAATTAAAAGTAAAAAATTATAAAATTTATGTCTAAATACATCTTTCATGTTTCAGGTACTCATTGCCCATCATGTAAAATCTTGATCGAGGATATTTTAGGTGAGCAAGAGATAGTAGGCAAGGTACAAGTAAATTTAAAAAATCAAACTGTAGAGGTAGAGACTGACAGCGATAAATCACAAGAGCAGATTCTTGAGATTTTAAATCCAGAAATAAATTCACATAAATATTTTTTAACCATCGATAAAAATATAGTAGAAAAGAAAAATGATGATGTGATCTGGAAGGCCGTACCAATTGGGCTACTATTTTTGATTCTCTTTTTTATTTTACAAAAATCAGGCATTCTAAATCTGGGTATTGGCGGTAGAACAACACCTACAACTAGCTTTATCATTGGCCTTATTGCGTCAGTTTCAAGTTGTCTTGCGATCGTGGGGGGATTAGTTTTATCACTTTCAGCAAAAATTTCACAAGATAATGTCAGTGATACAAAAACTTTTCTCCTCTTCCATACTGGTAGGCTTGTTTCTTTTGCTGTACTTGGCGGATTGTTAGGATTACTTGGTAGTGCCATTGGTATTAATTTTACTCTTACTGCCATACTAGGGATTATTGCATCTGTAGTAATGCTACTACTGGGATTAAATTTAGTTGGCGTATTTACAAAAAATAAGATTGTACTACATTCAGGGATTTTTAACTTTTTCCGTAAGATTGAACATAAAACTTTCACGCCACTTATAATAGGATTCGCAACATTCTTTTTACCGTGTGGATTTACCCAATCAATGCAGGTAGTAGCACTCTCTAGCGGGTCCTTTATTTCGGGATCTTTGATTATGTCAGCATTTGCTCTGGGAACATTACCAGTTCTTCTGCTTTTATCATTTGGCTCAGCTTCATTTGCACATGGCAAACACGCTCCATTGTTTTTCAAATCTGCTGGGGTCGTCGTTATAGGCCTTGGAGTATTTGCACTTTTATCAGGGCTTGCGGGCTTAGGTATTATTAATCCTTTATTTAATATATAATCAATGTATGAATAAAACAGCCTCAATTATAATTACAGTTGGCCTGCTTATCGGTATCGGTATAATTTTTTTTGGTAGCTCAAAATCCAAAAATAATATAGATGGAACTGTTGTGCAAAATACTGAAATAAAAGATGGTGTACAATATATAACCATTGATGCAAAAAGTGGCTATTCTCCGAAAATATCTCAAGCTAAAGCTGGAGTTCCAACCAAGCTTATCATGAAAACTGATGGTACTTACGACTGTTCATCGTCACTTGTTATTACATCTTTGAACTATAAAAAAATCTTATCTCAAACAGGAGAAGAGATTATTGATATTGGAATTCCAAAAGTTGGTGTTCCATTGCAAGGAGTGTGTGGTATGGGAATGTACAGTTTTGTGATTAATTTTGCATAGAATAGAGTCAGTCGCATATTATAAAAACAACTTACTCGCCGAAAGCGAATAAAATAAAAAATTTATGAAAAATATAGATAAAAGTGTGTTATATGGGGTTATTGGTTTTTTGGTTGGAATAATTATTACAAGTAGTTTCTGTATGTTTAATCATCATAGAGGTTGGAACTACGATGGTTATTCTAGAAAAGATAAAAGTTCAATGATGCACAAAATGTCTAATGGAAATATGATGAATAATGTTGGTATGGATATGCACAGTATGATGAGTGGCATGATGGCAGGACTTGAAGGTAAGACAGGGGATGAGTTCGACAAAGCATTTCTGTCTGAAATGGTTGTTCATCACCAAGGTGCAGTAGAGATGGCCGAGGCAGTTTTGAGTACATCAAAAAGACCAGAGTTGATTAAGCTCGCGAATGAAATTATCAGTGCTCAGACAAAGGAGATAAAGATGATGCAAGATTGGCAGAAAGCTTGGTTTAAATAAAGATGGATCTACATCAAAAAACCCTCTATTTAGAGGGTTTTTTGATGGTTGACTTTTCATAGGAAAAAGAGTATTATCCTTTTATATACACCCGCGGGGTGTTTTTTAATAGAAGTCAAAATATATGAAAAAAATCACTAATTTTATCAAAGAAACATATACTGAAATGAAGAATGTTAAATGGCCAACTCGTCGTCAGGCTATCGGGTTTACCCTAGCTGTGATAATAATTTCAGTTGTAATCGCATACTTGTTAGGTTTTTTTGATTACGTTTTCAAAACTGGTCTTGAGCAAATTATTAATAAATAACCTACCTGCCGGTAGGCAGGGTTTAAATTTTCTATGGCAAAACAAGAATTAAAAGGCGAGAGGAATTGGTACGCAATTCACACTTACGCGGGTTATGAAAATGCCGTTTTGCGTAACTTGCGTCAGCGTATTGATTCACTTGGTATGAATGATAAAATTTTCAATGTGATGGTGCCTACTGAAAAAAAGATTAAAATCAAAGGAGGCAAGCGCGTTGAAGTTGAAGAAAAAGTCTATCCGGGGTATGTGCTAGTTGATATGATTGTGGATGACAATTCTTGGTATGTTGTGCGTAATACTCCACGTGTTACAGGTTTCGTGGGGGCAGGGGTTAATCCAGTTCCATTGGAAAAGTCTGAAGTAGATGAACTTTTCAATAAAATGGAAGGTACAGATAAGGTTAAACACCAGATTGATTTGGTGGTTGAGGAAATTGTCCGTATTGCGGATGGTCCATTCAAGGATTTGGAAGGCAAGGTTAGTGAGATTGATCAGGATCGTGGAAAGGTTAAAGTTCTTGTCTCAATGTTCGGTCGCGAGACACCAGTGGAACTTGATTTCCTTCAGATAAAAAAGATATAAACGGATTGCTTATCTAGGGTGCTTCTCCCGAAGTGAGCATATGAAAAAATTACAATTTTAAATTTTAAAATATATGGCAAAGAAAATAATGAAAAAGGTTAAGTTACAAATCCAAGCGGCGAAAGCAACTCCTGCTCCACCACTTGGACCTGCTCTTGGACAAGCCGGAGTTAATATTGCAGAGTTCTGTCAAAAGTTCAATGCAGCAACTCAAAGTATGGCAGGGGATGTGGTTGGTGTACAAATTTTTGTATACGAAGACCGCACATATGATTTCGTCGTAAAGACCCCACCAGTAGCAGGATTGATCCAAAAGGCTGCAGGTGTTGAGAAAGGCTCAGGTAAACCAAATACTTCAAAGGTTGGTAAAATTACAAAAGCACAAGTTCGTGCAATCGCCGAGAAGAAGATGCCTGATTTAAACGCAAAGGACATCGAAGGAGCAATGAAGATCGTAGAAGGGTCTGCTCGTTCAGCTGGAATCACAGTAGTCGAATAATAAAATGCCCTGCCTTGCAGGGTGTTTTATATTTAAAAGTTAATTTTTAAAAAATATGAGTAAAAATTATTCTGAACGTGAGGTGGTTATCATAGCGATTTGCCTAGCTATATATTTGTCATCTTTGTTTGCTGCAAATACTCTAGGGCTTAAATTGATGCCGTTCTTGTTTGGTACACATTTGTCTGTATCTATATTTTGGTTTCCTCTCGTCTTTATCGGCACAGATGTGATCGGAGAAGTCTTTGGTAAAAAGGTGGCAAAAGGTTTCGTGTACGCAGGGATTACAAGTACTGCATTATTTATTGCATACACGTTCTTATCAAATGTTTTTCCTTGGTCTGAGGCTGCAATGTGGGTCAAAGATAGTTATGGTACAGTATTTGGCTTGTCGGTTCGTATTGCAATTGCATCATTAGTTGCATTTGCTGTTGGAGAGTACCAAGACTATTTAATTTTTTGGAAAGTTACTGATAAATTAGGTAAGAAACTTTTCTGGGTTAGATCACTTATATCAAATATCTGGTCACAATTTCTTGATACAGCGCTATTTATGATTATTGCATTTGCTGGTGTGTATTCCTTAAAGACAATACTTTTGATGTCTATTCCGTGGTTCTTTTATAAAATCATTATGGGCTTTTTCTACACGCCACTTTCATATGGGGCAATAAAGATTATGAGAATGCACGATACCAGTTCAGTATTAAAAAACTACATAAAATAAAAAAATGAATTTACCTGATATTAACAAAGTCCTTTTTATGGACATAGAAACGGTTC
>CAZOLF010000003.1:15662-21260 GCA_964580855.1 uncultured Candidatus Saccharibacteria bacterium | reverse complement strand
GGGAAATAAAGATTATGAGAAAATTTATAAATAATGATAAAGAAAAAATCACTCAGTAGTACAAAATATACTGCATTTATTGCATCTAGTATCGATGGGAAGATTTCCCTTGTTTCAAAGGTAATGCCAGATTGGACAAGCAGGGAAGATTGGAACTTTCTCCAAAACTCACTTTCAGTAATGGATGCTGTAATCGTAGGGCGTAATACTTATGTTTCAGCTAAAGCTCGATTGGATAAGAGAAATACATATGTACTATCAAGTAAGTTTACTGGAATAAAAAAAGTTGGAAAAGTAAAATTTGTAAATCCTAAAAATGTCAAATTGGATGAAGAGTTCAAAAATTATAAAAAAGTCGCAATTTTGGGTGGGGGAAGAGTTTTCCAAACAATGCTAAATCTGAATTTGTTGGATGATGTATACTTAACAATAGAACCATTAATTTTCGGCCGAGGCAAAGAAATGTTTGTTGGTGGAAAGAAAATAGTGAAAATCAAACTTATTTCAACCAAAACTTTAAATAAAAAAGGAAGTTTATTGTTACATTATAAAATTCTCAAATCATTAAAATGAAAATCAAAGCTTATAAAACAAAAGTTTTTAAAGAGAATGAAAATCTCCTCGAATTTATTTTGAAGTATATTCCGAAAGCGAGAAATGGAGATGCTATTGTGATCACATCAAAAATTGTCGCATTGTCTGAAGGGCGCACAGCATCGTTGGGCGATGAAAAATCTCGCGAGAAATTAATCAAACAGGAAAGTGATTTTGCCATACGGACAAAATATACATGGCTGACAATCAAAGATGGTATGGTAATGTCTTCTGCTGGGATAGATGAATCTAATGCCAATGGCAAGATTGTGTTATTGCCGAAAGATTCATTTAAATCCGCAAAATCCTTACACACACAATTGTGTAAAGTCTATAAGGTGCAACATTTAGGGATTCTTATTACTGATAGCCGGTTGTTACCATTACGTGCGGGGGTGGTTGGTATAGCTCTTGGTTATGCCGGGTTTAAGGGGGTCAGAGATTATCGTGGGAAGAAAGATATGTTTGGGCGGGTATTGAAATTTTCTCGTACGGATGTTGTAGACTCACTTGCAACATCTGCTGTACTATTAATGGGTGAAGGAAGCGAGCAACAACCGCTCGCAAAAATTTCCGATGCCCCCGTTGAATTTGTCAAAAATATAAATCGTAAAGAACTGATAATGGACCCGCGCGAGGATGTGTACGCACCAATATTTCAAGCATTAGGCAAAAAAAGTTAAAACATAGTATACTATTTCTATGGTAGATTTAAAGGAATTACAAAAAGAAGTAATGCGAAATAAGGTTGAAAAAGGCTTCAATCTAGATAATATGGCGCTGGAATTTTGTCGTGCTCACGAAGAGCTTTCGGAAGCATTTTCAAAATACAATAAAAATCAAGATGGTGTCGCTGAGGAGTTTGCCGACGTGGCGATATTCCTCCTTGGTATGTGCGAATCACTTGGGTATGATTTAGAGCAGGAAATTGTTAAAAAAATTGAAATAAATAAAAATCGAAAATACATAAAGAGCAAATCTCCCGACGGTAAAGATGTCTTCATAAGAGTTAAAAGTGATATTGATCCTTAAAGAAAAACAGCCTAGTGGCTGTTTTTTTCATAGAGTACAAAATCCATCGGCAAATTATTTTCTGCATCAGATTCGTGGTGTTCTTTTCTTTTTTCTTTCCAAAAGTTCATATCAATCGCAGGGAAAAATGTGTCTGCCTCAAATGCATTATCTACATGTGTAATATATAATCGATCAGCTAGATCAATCGCTTGTTTATAAATTTCTGCACCACCAATAATAAAAATTTCTTCACCTGCTGGGAGGGGAGTGACATCGTATTTAAATAAGTCTATTGCTTCTTCAAGTGAATGCACAACCTCTATTCCTGCAGGGTGGTAAGACATATCTCGAGTGATGACAACATTGCGACGATTTGGGAGTGGCTTACCAATCGATTCAAAAGTTTTACGCCCCATGATCACAGGATGACCTTTTGTTGTATCCCGAAAGTGTTTCATGTCGCGTGGCAAATCCCAGAGCAATTTGTTTCCAAGCCCTAGTTCATTATTTTTACCAATACCTGCGATTAAGGATAATATCATTTTATTTGTACATTTTTTTCAACACCTTAATAAACCCGCCATTTTTGTCTTTGAGTTCATTGGCTCCGCGAGTGACTGTACCAATCCCAATTTTTAAATCCTTCGCTATCCCAGTATGGACTTCACCTTTATAAAGCCTTCGAACAATCTCCCAGCGGACTGGGATTTCTTGTAGTTCTTTCTGGGTCAATAAGTCTTCTAAGAAAGCCCTTAACAAGGCCTTGTCTTTAGAGGCTACAACAAGGATTTTTAATAGTTCATCCATTTGTGAATTTTGCATAAACCCATTATAACCCAAATAATAAATTATTAAAATATAAAAAATCCCCCGCAAGCGGAGCCTGCAAGGGATTCAATTTTTAAAAGGAACAAATTACTTTTTTGGAGCGTGAAATAAAATTAATTGTTGTAGCATAAAAAGATTTACAAGAACAACAATAAAATCACCACTATCCATAGAGTGGAAGAAAATCTGAACAACACTACCGCCAGTCATCAGAATAAAGATAAAGACGGAAGCAATCTGGGTTTTAGTGAAATGTTTTTTCATTTTAATTTTTTTATAAAAGAACTAAATTTAACGCATACACGCTGGTGAATAATTTTTCTTCATCTTTCGAATGATAAAAATCATTCACCAGCGTATAGCTAGAGAGCTTTTAGCATTTCTCGGATTGAGGCATTGATTAGGATTTCCGTGGTGTCTATTAAAGGGATAGAAGTCACCATTCCTGAGGCAATTAGCTGAATATCAGTACAAGCAAGAAGGAGCACTTCTGCACCACGCCCTTGAAGAGCTTTAAAGATTTGCTGTATTTTTTCTTCTTGAATAGCATTCTTTGTTCCATTCAGAACTTCTACGATCATACTATTGATTACTATTTGTTCATTGTCTGAGGGGTACAAAATATGGATACCATCATTTTTTAATAAATCACCATAAATATTACTTTTAATGGTTGTTTCTGTGGCCAGTATGCCAACATTTTTTATTTTTTTTTCTTTTAAAATTAATGTGGTTTCTTCTAGGATACTCAGAAAGGGGAATTGCACAGCACTACGAATATCTTCAATATATTTATGTAATGTATTACAAGGTAATATACCAAAGTCTACTCCTGAATTTTGTAAAATTTTTGCCCCGTCAATAAGGTAAGGAATCATTTTTTCTGAATTAATCCCCTGAACTATCGCTTCATGTTCAATAATAAAAGGGAAAGGAAGGTTGTATATTACTATGGGTGGGTATTTTTCCCCTCCTCCTTTATTTATTAAATCAATAATCGAAAGATATATTTTTGAAGTTGTTTGTGGGCCAAGACCACCTAAGATTCCTAAGGTTTTCATATAATGTGTTCAATGTTAATAATTAATGTTAAAAAGTTGCCCAAAAATATATTATTATTTATTTTTGGGCAAGATTTTTTTAAGATGCACCCAGTCTTGTAAAGGAAACCAATGATTCAAAATCTTTCAATGCACGCCGGTGATTACCACTTTTATGTTTTAGCTCTCGATAGCGTTGATGACACCATTCATAACCATGAAGAGTGAGTTCTGAAAAAGTAGGTTCATCCTGAAGAGGGATGTAACACGGAGTGTTGCAGATTTTCATGTAGTGGTTAGTTGCATTGATTCCTGAGAGTAGATCTGGTCTTTTTCCCTTTAGATAATCTCTGATTATGGTAAACCGTGATTCTGGTTTACTCATTAGATTCACAAATTGGTGGCTGTCAGGAGAGTAGGTATTACTCCAAATCAAAGGGTGATGCATATCCAACCATGAAAATGGATGAGCTGCCATATACAAAATGGCATTATTTGCTCCCGATTCACCCCCATGTTGTCTTCCAGACTCTTTGATTCTTCCAACAATGTCAGTAATAATCAAATTGTTTGATGCTTCAAGCTCAGAACCCAATACGCCAAGAATTTCAACAGCACTGTCTGTCACCTGCTCAGCTTCGTCAAAGAAAAAATTGACTTTATTGTCTGTCAGAAATTTACTAATCGCACCTTTGAATTGTGATTCAATGGTTTGCCATCCATTGCAGTAGTTTGCAATCGGAGATGGATCGATTACTCGTATGGTTGATTTCACACCTTTCATTGCAAGTTGCCTTGAAAGAGTAATCGCAGGAATTAATCCAGCGCAGAGTCTTGCAGGCATAGCCACGAAATGTTCGTAGGCAACAACACTAATGCAAACTTCTTTGTCTTTCTCACAGTAAAGATCGTTTTCTAGCCAAGGGCAATTAATTGAAATATTCATATCATGTGGTTTTTTAAGAACTAGTTTAAAGAACAAAAAAAGAACGCATTCCTGCGCTCATGAGTAATTTCCTTTATATTTTTGGGGAGGGGAAGGCACTCATCAACGCATATACGTAAATGAGTTTTGCCAAGTAATTCTTGAAGAAACGGAATATTTATTTGTCGTTCGATATACTATCATACTAGTATGCTAGTATATAGTGAAAATAAAGTCAAGTGGGGATGGTAGAACACCTGTGGAAAACATAGACAGCGCTTAAAGCGCTGTCTATAAAGCGATCTCGAGGCCGTTGATCGCGGGGAGGGGATTGTATTGGGATTGGAGGTTGGCTAATATTTCGCCTACTAGGTTTTCGTCTTTTGCTTCGGCGCGCTTAAAGGAATTTTCTGGCAGATGTAATGTAATATTTTGATGATCGTTTGTGCGTGAAATAATTTCTTTTGCGCCTTCGTAGTGGTTGTCGTAAATATGGGCGTTGGAAATTGAATGTGTGTAGATACCTGGGCGCACACCAAGCCGTTGGGCAAGCATACATTGAAGCAGTGCAAAACCAAAAGTGTCGAATGGGCATCCTAGCATCATATCGTTAGATCGCAAGATATTGTGCATATTTAATCTCCCCCCAATAATATTTACGGTGAAAGTGTATGGGCATGGAATATTCTTTTTTGTCGTGCCACCATAGCCATCATCTTTTGGATCCCAAGTTACCACGACTCCGTGGCGAGAAGTTGGATCTTTCTCGAGAAGTTCGATAATGCTACCGAGTTGGTCGCGTTCGAAATGATGCCTCCAGCGCCATCCGTATGCAGAAGCGAGCGTGCCATCTTCTTCCATAAAGGGATCCCACATTTTTGTAAATTTGCGCAAGAAATCTGTACCTTTTTCCCCCTGCACAAACCAGACTTGCTCGGCAATCGGTGACTTGAGAGGATTCTTACGAAGTGTTAATACTGGGAACCCGTCGCGTTCGATATCGAGCTGGAATGTGAGCCCTGCTAATGCTTTTGTCTTGTGGCCAGTGCGAGCGTTCAATTCCTCGACACCTTCGTCCATAATCTTCCGAATCATTCCTTGATAAATCTTATCGAAATTTGTCATATAGTAGATTATACAATAGAATAGCTATATATGAAAAATGTTATTTATCCCTATCTTCCGATAGGTCGCACA
>CAZOLF010000003.1:8893-15652 GCA_964580855.1 uncultured Candidatus Saccharibacteria bacterium | reverse complement strand
GGAGGCCCGGAAATCAAATGAGAAACAACAGCCAACAGGTGCGGTAATTGTGCTGGGGGATAAAGTTCTCTCTGGGGCTAGTAATATGAATCCATTAAAAAGCGATAAACTAATTCAACTTCACAAAAAATTTTGCATTAGGCATTTATTGAAAATTCCTTCCGGAGAAAAGTATTGGATGTGTCCTGGCTGTGCAGGGAAAGAGAGTCATGCTGAATCCCGGGCAATTCATAAATTAAATAAAGTTGGACTTCCAAATGAAGCTGTTGATATATATTTATGGGGTCATTGGTGGTGCTGTGATGTATGTTGGGGGAATATGTTACGACTTCCAAATTTGAGAGATGTTTATCTGCTTGAAAATAGCGAAATTTTATTCAACATGAAGGAATCAGGCAATATTATTGGGCACCAATTTGAGTAAAAAATGCTTTACACAGAATTATTTATTTTTATTGCGGGGATAGTAGCTTCCTTTATCGGGAGTGTTGCTGCGGGCTCTGGGATTGTTGCGATTTCTGCACTAGTTTTTCTTGGTATTCCACCGCACATTGCACTCGGCACAATTAATTTTGGTGATGTGGGTTCTAAAATTGGAAACATAATTCGTTTTGCTAAAAGCAAGAATATGGGTGTATTAAGAAAAGACATAATTATCCTCACCCTAATCAGTGTGCCCGCTGCAATACTTGGTAGTCGAATTGCAGTTTCAGTTAAGCCAGAAATTTTTGAGAAGGCGATAGGAATTATTTTACTCGTTATATTACCACTTTTCTTTTTACAGAAAAATTTAGGGATAAAAGCCGATAGGGCGGTTGGCAAGCGCCGAGTGCTTTCTCACATTACATATTTTTTATCACAAGCATGGTCTGGGTTTTTTGCACCAGGGTCAGGATTTATTGATCTTTATGTTCGTACAAAGGGCTACGGATTTACTATATTACAAGGGAAAGCAGTTACTCGTATTCCATTGCTTGCCTCAAGTATTGGTATTGTTGTTGTTTTTGCGTTTTCCGGACTAATTAATTATAGATATGCAATAATCATGTTCTTTGGGATGATGATTGGAGGTTATCTTGGGACAGCTTTCTCGATCAAAAAAGGGGATGCGTGGCTGAAGCCACTTATCGGAATTCTTATTCTTGGTACAGCTTTTAAGCTCCTTTTCATACAATGATAAAACGTGCTAAAATGAGCTTATTATTACTTAACTTTTACAATTATGAGTACACACGACAAAGAGGTTTTTGATGCAATTGCTGGGGAGGCTATACGCCAACGAGATGGTTTGGAGCTTATTCCTTCAGAGAACTATGTTTCCAAGGCTGTCTTGGAGGCCAATGGTTCTATAATGACTAACAAATATTCCGAAGGCTACCCAGGCCGTCGCTATTATGGCGGGCAGGAGTATACAGATATCGTGGAGAGAATTGCTATCGAGCGTGTGTGTAAACTTTTTGATTGTAAATTTGCCAATGTTCAGCCTCACTCTGGTGCCCCAGCGAACTTGGCTGTGTATGCGGCACTTTTGGAACCAGGCGACACAGTGATGGGGATGGATCTATCACATGGAGGGCACCTTACTCATGGCCACCCGATGACATTACCAGCCAAGATTTATAAGTTCGTAACTTACAAAATGAAGGATCCGGAGACTGGCGAGATTGATTACGAAGATATGCTACGCGTTGCAAAAGAAGAGAAGCCAAAATTAATTATTGCAGGATTCTCTGCGTACCCACGAACACTCGATTATAAAAAGTTTGTTGATATAGCACGCGAGGTAGGTGCTATCACCATGGCAGACATGGCACACATTGCAGGACTCATCGCAGCAAAAGCATTACGTAATCCATTCGACGACGGCTTCGATATAATTACATCTACAACTCACAAGACACTTCGTGGTCCACGCGGAGGAATAATACTAACTCGTGAGAGTGAAGAGATAGCAAAGAAAATAGACAAAGCAATTTTCCCAGGAATCCAAGGTGGGCCACACATGCACACAATTGCAGCCAAGGCTGTAGCATTTGGCGAAGCAATGACCCCTGCATATCAAGAGTACGCACAACAAATTTTGAAGAATGCCAAAGCGATGGAGAAAGTTTTCAAAGATAATAATGTCCGAATGATTGGAGGGGGGACAGATAACCACCTCATCCTTGCAGATGTCTTTGGGTCACTTGGAGTGACTGGCAAAGAGGCGCAGACAGTACTCGACGAAGTAGGAATTACCCTCAACATGAATTCAATCGCAGGCGATACTCGCAAGCCATTGGATCCATCTGGAATTCGATTTGGTACACCAGCGATTACTACACGTGGATTCAAAGAAGCTGATTGTGCACAAGTTGCAGAACTACTGCTCGAAACTTTGAAGAATAAAGATGATGCAGGGAAGAAAGAAGAAATAAAAATAAAAATAAAAGCATTAGCATCCAAATTCCCAATACCAGAAAGTTTTGTATAGTTAAATTTATGGATGAAGGCTGGAAAAACAATGAAATAAAAAAAGTAGAAACGGTTACTGGGGATCAAAAAACTCAAGATGACTATTCGCAGTTTTCTGAAAAAGATAGAGAGGCCCTTTCTCAATCTTTCATGAATATTTTAAAAGAAGAAAAAGAAAGACTTACTCCGTTAGTTGAAAAAATTGGAGGGGGAGAGTATGCAGAAAAAAATAAAAGTTTAATGATTTTTTCTAGTTCTTTACAAAGATTAATAAAAGATCCACTTTTTCCAACACAAGAAAAAATGATAATACAAATAGCTTTATTTGATCTTTCCCCTAATCATGCAATGAGTATAGATGGTACTAATATGTATCCACATTCAGTGATAACTATTCTTAAGACTCTCAACCAAATTTTAACTCCTGAAGTTGCAATAGGATTGAATTCTTATGCTGAAAAAATATTTTTAGACCCACTGAAATAATTCATGAATTTAAAAGATAAAAATGTAGTAATCATAGGAGGCAGCCAAGGTTTTGGGCGGGCTCTTGCTGTTGGTTTTATTACTGAGGGCGCAAATGTAATTATTGCTAGTAAAAATCCTGAAAGTGTAAATAAAACTGGGGAAGAAATTGGAGCAACATCAATGGTGTGTGATGTAAAAGATGAAGATAGCATAAAGAAAGTTGCACAAGCGACCATAGAAGAATTTGGTTCTATCGACATTTGGATAAATAGCGCCGGAGTTTTCAAAGTTTTTCCTGTAGGGGAGAATATTGATATGAATAAGGCTCATGAAATGTTCGATATTAATTTCTTTGGTAGTGTTTTAGGTTCGAGAACAGCATTAATTAATATGAGAGAGAAGGGCGGCACAATCATTAATATTCTTTCAAGTGCGGCTCTTGATGCAACTCGATCAAAAAATGCCAAATTGTATGCTGCGAGTAAATGGGCCCTTCGTGGATATGTAGATGCTTTGCGTGTGGAGAATAAAGATAATAATGTAAATATCCTTTCGCTTTATCCAGGAGGAATGAAGACACATTTGCATGACGATAGATTGCCTACAGATTTTGAAAATTTCATGGAGCCAGAGTATGTAGTAGAAAAAGTAATTGAAAATTTAAAATTAGAGACTCCTGAAAAAGATTTAATAATTAAAAGACCAACAGCTTAAAATATGAACCCAAAAATTACAACTTTTATCTTTGACTGTTTTGGGGTGATTTGTGATCCTGTGCTTTTTCATTGGTATCAGAAGAATTGTGTTGCTCGGGGTTTTGTTGACGAGAACCTTTCAAGTGTTGTTGAGAAGTTCGACCTTGGTGAACTATCAGAAAATGATATGTATGAATATTTTTCAAAGTATCCTGGAATCACAGCATCAAAAGAAAAAATTCAAGATGAAATTGATAGTTACCTTAAAATTAACGAACCGTTGGTAGACGTTATTAAAAATTTAAAAAATCAGGGATTTAAAACAGTCCTTCTTACTGATGCGAATGCTGGATTTTTCACTCGAAAAGTCTATGTAGAGTATCCATATTTCAAAGACTTGTTTGATGAAATTATTATTTCTTCTGATATTAAAATGACTAAAGCAAATCCTGATGCATTCCGCTACGCACTCGCGAAAATAAAATCAACACCTGAAGAAACACTCTTTATAGATGACCGGAAAGTAAATGTCGACAGTGCACAGGCATTGGGTGTTAATGGCTTTGTATATACGGACTATAATTCGTTTAAGAAATATATTGAAACATTAGGAATTAATTTATGAATGAAAATAAAAAATTATGGTTTAAAAGAAAGACTTACGGATGGGGATGGACGCCTTGTACATGGCAAGGGTGGGTTGTTATAGCCCTCTACCTTTTGCTGATTTTACCTATTTTTTCTAGAACAAACCCAAATTATGTTTCTTTGAATGATTTATTGATTCGTTCAATGTTACCTTTTATTATTTTAACAACAGTTTTGATTATAATCTGCTACAAAAAAGGCGAGAAGCCAAAATGGCAATGGGGGAAAGAAAAACAACAAGCGAGAGTTGGCACAGGGGTAATGATTTTCAAAGATGGGAAAGTTTTACTCGGTAAGCGCAAAGGGGCTCATGGCAGTGGAGAGTATTCATCTCCAGGTGGGCATTTGGAATACATGGAAAGCCTTGAGGAGTGTGCTCGTAGAGAAGTCTTAGAAGAGTGCGGAGTAAAAATAAAAAATCTTAAATTTCTTCATGTAGCCAATGATTTGTCTTATGCACCAAAACATTTTTTAAATATAACTTTTACAGCAGATTGGGAGAGTGGTGAGCCACAAGTTCTCGAACCAGAGAAGTGTGAAAGTTGGGGTTGGTACGATATAGATAATCTGCCAGAAACTCTTTACTCTATGACCAAGCTTGCAATTCAAAGTTATAAAACTGGCAAGCATTATTACGATAGTTCAAAATAATATGATCGAAGTAGAGAAAAAATTTCAGCCGACAGAGGAGCAACTCAAATTAATGCTTGAGGGGGCAGAATTTCTGGGTGAGAAAATTTTGCACGACGTGTATTATGATTATTCAGATTACAGGATGTTTAAAAAGCATATTCGCTTGCGTAAGCGTAACCATGATTTTGAGCTGAAGATTGGTGATGACGAATTTGAGGGGGTTGCACTAGAAATTGAATCAGAAGAGGAGATTAAAAATTATTTTAAGACAGATCTGCCCCTAGAAAAATTTATTGAAAGTAATCTTGTGGTAATTATCGAATACACTACTAAAAGAAATAAATATAAAAAAGGAGATTTTGCTATAGACATTGATGAACTCGATTTCGGTTATAAGTGTGTGGAAATTGAATTACTTGTTGAAGGGGAGGCGCAGATTGTTTCTGCTAAAGAAAAGATTACTGATTTAGCTCGAAAGTATAACTTTGAGATTAAAACACTTCCTTCAAAGCGAGGAGAGTACTTTAGGAACTTTAAGCCTGATATCTATAAAGAGTTGTATATAAAATAAGATGACTGAAGCCAAAAAAGGAAATATTTATATTGTCACCGAGATGATACTTTGGTCCCTTTTTCCTATTTTAGGAATTTTAGGATTCAATGGTTTGCCTTTCGTTGTGTCATTGTTTTGGGTGAATCTATTGGCGACAATTTTCTTTTTTGTATTAATGTTTGTACGAGGGAAGTGGTCCGAATTAAAAAATATATTGGTTTGGAAATACACATTAGGGGTAGTCTTATTTATCTGCGTATTATTTTATGGATTTTACTTTTATGGTTTGCAGAGTACAGTTCCTGCTAATGCAAGTATTGTAGCTTTGTTTGAGGTTGTGCCTACATACATATTTTTCCAAATGATTCGAAAAGAACATTTTGATTCTAAGCATATAATTGGAATTATTTTAGGAGTTATAGGAGTCTTGATTGTACTTTTGCCCAAGTCGGATGGGTTTCGGTATGGGGATTTGATTATTTTATGCGCGACCATTTTCCCTCCGATTGGTAATTTTTATCAGCAGAAGGTTCGCAAAATTGCTTCCGCAGAGACAATCCTACTTTTGCGCCATGCCCTTACACTTCCGTTCTTACTTTTGGTTATGTATATTATGGGTGCATCTATAAGCTTCCAGGCAATCAAGCCTGTTTTCGGCTGGATACTGCTAAATGGAATTGTCGTTTTTGGAATATCGAAAATATTGTGGGTAGAGGGGATACACCGAATGTCTGTAACTCGCGCTATTGCTATTAGCGGGCTTAATCCTATATTTACAGTACTTTTTGCTTGGCTGCTTATACACCAGTTGCCAACCGCAAGCCAGCTTCTAGCTCTACCATTTCTAATTGTTTCGATTTTGATTCTTACAAATTTTAAATTTAAAAAAGAAACCTTGCCAAGTAAGGAAGAGCAGGATATGCTAATATAAGCATATGAAAAAAGGACGACTTATAGTTATAGACGGCACAGACGGAAGTGGCAAGGCGACTCAAGTAGCATTGCTTGCCAAGCGTTTGCGCGCCGATGGCCACAAGGTAAAGATGGTAGACTTCCCTGATTATTATGGCAACTTTTTCGGCAAATTTATTGGGCATTGCCTGTCTGAGCAATATTTCAATTTCGTGAATGTGCATCCGAAAATCGCGTCAGTCTTGTATGCCGCCGACCGCTTCGAATCAAAAGAAAAAATAGATAAATGGCTTAAGAGTGGCTATGTAGTCCTCGCCAATAGATATGTCAGCGCCAATCAGATCCACCAAGGGGGCAAAATCAAGAACGCCAAAAAGCGCCAAGCCTTTATCGAAT
>CAZOLF010000003.1:511-8883 GCA_964580855.1 uncultured Candidatus Saccharibacteria bacterium | reverse complement strand
GATGGAATACAAAGTTTTCAAAATTCCTCGCCCTGATGTGGTGTTTTATTTGAATTTACCCATTGCTTCAATTAAGAGGTTGATACGCGAGCGAAATAAAAAGGATCCACGTGCGTATCTTGGCAAAAAGCAAGATGTTCACGAAAAAGATTTTAATTTCTTGGAGAATTCTCGCAAGAGTGCATTGTGGCTCGCAAAAACACAAAAAAATTATATTCAAATAGATTGCGCCTCCAAAGATGTTCTTCGTACTCGAGAAGATATTCACAATGAAGTGTTCACGAAAGTGAAAAAGAGTTTAAGTAAAAAATAATCTAATGGAAAAGTTGCCTGAAAATAAAAGAGAGGGATTTAATTTACATGAAGAGTTTTCAAACTTGGAAAGCAAATTTTTAAATTTATTTGGTATTCTTGTAGATGTAGATAATTTTAATGATACTAATTTAGTAAATACAGTAGATAAAATACATTTTGTACAATCAAAAATACATGAGATATCCCCAGAGGTAAAAGAGAAAATTTTAGCGGACACAACGTATCGAATCGAAGTTATTAAGTATACGAATGCTATACTCTACCACTCCTCTTTATTGAGAGATAAATTAAATGTTGAAGAGGATAATGAGGCTTCAAAAGAAACAAAAAATAACTTGTTTGTTTCTTTACTCAGTAATATGAATATTTTACAACAAGATCTTTATAAGAACCCTGACAATTATGATATTGATAAAATACAGTTGCCTCAAAACTTACCATATTCTAAGAGCATGATAGCCCTTGATTTGTTCAATTTATTTGCGTCTATACAACGCAATAGAGTAGGTATGTCTAATTATTTACCGCAAGTTGAAAAGGCGTTTATGTCTTGTGACGAATTCCAGGTTAATTCAATTATTCAAAATTATAATCGGGGAAGCGAAAGTGCATATCTACTTTCTAAATTATATAGAGATGGTTCACAAGAATTCAAGGGATATTTTGATAAATATTTAGAAGGAATTGTTAATGGTATGAATGAATCTAAAAATGCTGGTTTACTTTCAGACATATTTCAAAGAGGTTCACGGACAGAAATAGAAAAGAAATTGTTTTTTGAAATAAATAAATATTTTAAATTAAATTATAATATAGAAGATGAAAATTTTGCAAAGTCATTAAATTATACATATGGATCACTTGAAAGAATGATAGCATACATGAACTTAATAGATGATGACTATCCAAATGGATGTGCTTTGTTGTATAAAAAATACAACATTTGTGAGTTTAGTAGATACCCGCCACATGTTTTATTAAGTCAATTGCGGAATGAAAATGAGCAAAAACCGTATGGGCTTATAGTTTTCCCTCGGTCTGATCACAATGGAGCATTTGTTAGGATGGATAAGCCAATTACAAACATTTATGAAGAAACAAAGGACAAACACTTACTAAGAATTTTTGAAGCTTCTAGCAAAATGGATGTAGCGCGAATATTCCTTGAATGTGAGAAAAAATATGGTGAGAAAAATAAAATATCTTTTTTAGTTCTAGGTGGTCATGGATCTATAGAAACTCTTGATCTTGGAAGTCATACAACTTTTTCTAATTTAAGTTTTGATAAACATGTACTCAAGAGCGACTTTGAGGGCAAGGGGGTACAAAAAATAAATAAATTTTTTGTTGAAAATCCAGCCATAACACTCATTTCTTGTGAGACTGGTGGAGAAGGGGGACTTATTGATTCTATATCAAAGACTTACAACGCAGAGGTTGTTGCGCCGAAAATCAGTACAGGAGTAGACGATATACATGTAAAATACGATGAAAATGGAAATCCACACTTCGATGTGTCTTGGTCTGAAGAAAAGGCTAATAGTGTTTATATATCAGGGAAAAAAGTGGAATAATTTATGCAAATTCATGTTGTAAATGAGAATGATGAAATCATCGGATCAAAAGATAAAAAGGATAGAAATTTTGTCGATATTACTCGTGTAACCGTGCTCTGGATTACAGATGAAGAAGGAAATATTTTAATTACCCAAAGGAGTTTCGAAAAAGAGCACTCACCAGGGCTTTGGGGGCCGGCAGTAGCTGGGACAGTAGAGGAAGGGGAAACCTATGAATCAAATGTAATAAAAGAAGCGCAAGAAGAAATTGGATTGGAAAATATCAATCCAATAATAGGGCCTAAACTTCTTCGAACTACAAGTCATAAATATTTCGCACAGTGGTTCACATTAGTTATCCCAAGAAGCACCAAATTAAAAATAAAAGAGGATGAAGTACACGCTATAAAATGGGTTACAAAAGAGGAACTCGTTTCTTTGATAAAAAATCACCCAGAAACATTTGTTCCTAATTTTGAGCAAACCTGCAAGACATTTTTGACTTAATTTATAGTGGATTGTGGTCTGTTGACATATGGGGGTTATGGGAGTAGAGTTTAAATAAGAAACTTCATTAATTGTTTCACTTATGACAACTGAAGACCAGGAAAGACTAAAAAGATTTAAGCGTTTTTTACTCCTTAAAATTTTACAGAGGAAACTTCACTCCAGAACATTAGACAGGGTTATGAATTGTACCAGTCGTTTTGTTCTCTCAGAGTTTGAGGATCAAAAAGTCCAATCAGTAATTCACGGAGATGGGTTAGAGAAATTGGAATCCATTCAAGGATTTGTCTCATACCACATGGTCAATGACTACTTTGAGTACTTTGATTTTCTCCTTGGGAAAAATCAGCTAACTGTGGATGGTGTAAAAAACATTCTGTTTACCGAAATTACATTTAAGGAAGCTTTGAAGGCTCACAAAAAAATTCTTCAAAAGAACACTGAAGAACCGGTAATTATATCTGTATAAATTTCGCAGATAATTCTAAAACATTCAATGAGGACCCTTACCCGGTCCTTTTTGCTATCTGTATGTTGAGCAATAATTGTGCTATATTCATTTTATGCAACTCAAAGTTAAAAAATTACACGAGAGTGCTATGTTGCCGACCAAGGGGCACCCAGGTGATGCTGGGATGGATTTTTATGCTATTGATACAGTTATTTTTGCGCCCAATGCTCAGATGCGTGTGCACACAGGAGTTGCTTTAGAAATTCCTGAAGGCCACGTAGGATTAATCTGGGACAAATCTAGTATTTCATTTAATCAGGGGCTCAAGGTTATGGGCGGGGTCATAGACAATGGCTTCCGCGGGGAGTTGGTTATGTCTATGTACAATACGACAGATAAAGAACAGACACTAAAAAAAGGCCACAAAATCGCCCAAATGATAATACAAAAGTTCGAAGATTGTGATATTGTAGAAGTATCGGATCTCTCCGATACAGTGCGAGGGTACGGCCGGGAAGGCAGTACTGGGCATAAATAATATGGAAGGTAAAATAAAAGAACAAATTAAAATCGCTTTAGGGAATCTCGGCATACAGGCTGAGACTATTGTGCTTGAGCATCCAGCGGATTTAAAAAATGGAGACTATTCTACGAATGTAGCGATGAGTTATGCGAAAATCGCAGGGAAAAACCCAAAAGTATTAGCCGAGGAAATAATTGCTGAATTAAATAAAAATAAAATATCCGAAATAGAAAAAATAGAACTTGCCGGTTTTGGGTTTATAAATTTTTATTTGTCCCGAGAATTTTTTACAAATAATGTAAAAGAAATTTTAAATAATAAAGAAGGTTGGGGAAGGAACAAAGTTCTTGATGGTAAAAAGATTATGGTGGAATACACCGATCCGAATCCTTTCAAGCCATTCCATATCGGACACTTGATGACCAATGCAATAGGGGAATCAATTGCTCGTATTGTGGAATTCTCTGGTGCAAAAACCGTGCGGGCAAATTACCAAGGAGATGTCGGTATGCATGTAGCCAAGGCTATTTATGGTATGTACAAAGCCGGGGTCCCCGCAAATGAATCTGCCCCCGCATCAGAAATTGCACTATACATTGGCGAATGCTATGCAAAAGGTAGCGATGCTTATGACAATGACCCCGAAGCAAAAAAAGAAATTGAATCTTTTAACAAAAAAGTGTATGACAGAAGTGATGAAAAAGTAAACCAAGTTTATGATTGGGGGAGGAAGGCGACACTTGAAGCATTCGAAGAAATTTATAAAATCCTAGGTACAAAATTTGTCCACTACTTTTTCGAAAGTGTGATGGCACCAATTGGGGAGAAGATTGTTCGCGCAAATATTCCAAACGTGTTCACCGAGAGTGAAGGTGCGATTGTTTTCAAAGCAGAAGAACATGATCCTAAATTGCACACTCGTGTGTTTATCACATCTTTAGGAATCCCATTATACGAGACGAAAGAAATCGGCCTAACAATGACTAAATTTGAAAAGGAGCCTGATATGGATCTATCTATTGTTGTGACAGCGATAGAGCAAGGCGAATATATGAAAGTCGTTCAAAAAGCAATTTCACTAATGCATCCGGAGCTTGAGAAAAAGATGAAGCATATTACTCATGGCATGATGCGCCTATCCACAGGGAAGATGAGCTCTCGTAAAGGAAATATTGTAACAGGCGAATCATTACTCCGTGACTCTATAGATACAGTTTATGAAAAAATGAAGGAGCGTGATATGAGTGAAGCTGAGAAGAAGGAGGTTGCGGAAGTTGTCGGCGTATCAGCGCTCAAATATTCGATACTACGTTCATCACTGGGGAGTGATATTATTTATGATTTTGAAAAATCGATTTCATTTGAAGGCGACTCCGGCCCATATTTGCAATACACTGCAGTCCGCTCAAATGCGATTTTGAAAAAGGCCAAAGAGCAAGGTATCGAAATCAATAATGAAAATGCACCAGAAGAAATTACCGTACTCGAAAAAATGCTCTACCAATTTCCAGAGGTTGTAGTGCATTCATATCAAGAATTAGAGCCACATCATATAGCCACATATCTGACCGAGCTTGCATCCGCATTCAATTCTTTTTACGGCAATACATTGATTGTAAACAAAGATGACCAATATTCAGGCTACCGCGTAGCGCTGGTAGAAGCCTTTCAAAATACAATGAAAAACGGCCTGTATCTACTAGGTATCCAAACTCCTGAGAAAATGTAATTCATGCTACAATTTATATATGAATGATGACACAACAACAGCCCGATTAGAAGCATTAAAACAAGCGAGGCTAGAGCGTATTGGCGAACAGCGCAAGGCTCTTCACGCGCTCCTTGAAGAGAGGGATTTGATCAAACGGGACATTACAAGTGTGGTTGAGCAAGTAAAAATTAAAAAATTAAAAGAATCAATGCAATAAAAATATGAATCCAAAAGAGAAAGTCCTAGATCAGCAAGCACCGACATCACTAGATGCAAATCAAGAAGTTCTTCGCGATAATCCTCTCGAAAAACAACCTGACCAAGCGCATAAGCAAGAAGTTGTAAAACTTCAAAATGAAATTCAAGATGCTGAACAGAAATTCAATACACCTCTTGTAATTGAATTAGGAGGCAAAGCAAATTCAATGGGGGTGGAAATTCCTCCGGATTCGATGGCTCGATTGAAGGCTAAAGACACTGAGATAGAGAATGCGCATATGCTAATAGTCCTTAAGAGCAAAGAAGAAGAGTATCTCTTGAATCACCCTGCCGTTGTAGAGCTCGAGGAGAGATATAATTCAAAAGAATCCCATCCCACTGCCATGCTTGGTACAGTTGCAGAATTTGCAAATAAAGTTGGAGTCCCGAATGCTACAACACCCGAACTTGTAGGCAAAAAGTTTTCTCCAGAAATGAAAGCTCAGATTTTTGATAAAGCAAAGGAACGCATCACGCTTTATCTTGCAAACAAGGAAACTGGACGTGTGAATCCCGCAAAACATGAGACTTTGCTAAAGCAGACAGAAAGGTATCTGGATCTTATTGTGGAAGCTCAAACAGAAGGGGATATTTCATCTGAAGTTTCCGCTGAAGATATTGAAAGGATGGTGAATGAAAATATTGATGTGTTAGCATACCAAGATCGTGTTGCAGCGGAGAACCTGCTCGGTGATCATGGAATTCGTCATTTGGTAGGACACAATATAAATGTTTCAGAGAAAATCTTTGATGAGCTTGCTCGTAATGGCCAAACGGTGAAAGCGATGGACCGCCTCATGATGCACCAAGTGATGATTGACCACGATATTGGCTATGCAATGAGTCCTGTTCGTGACCGAATTAATACTGAAGGTATCAAAGGCCAAGATGCTGGGCACAATTTGCTGGCTGGCAAATTTATTTCCGAACGCCTGGGCGACAAAGATGATCATTTAAATAAAATATTTAGCATCGATGCTTTAAAGCAAATTCATGCCGGAATTCTCAACCACGACTCCTCTGATACTGCATTTATTTTAGGAAATGACAGCTCTGAAGCACGGCAGAAAAATCTTGAATCAGCAATCCATTTGGCCGACAACACGCACGCCTTTGAAGATAAATTGCCAGAGCTCTTGTATGAAGTGCCTAAATCACTCGAAGCAATGCGACTGTTGAAGACTGCGGGTGAAATAGGTGATAACGGCCTAGTTGACGAAATAAAAAATGACCTCGTTGAATATATTAAAAATTCAGAACAATTTTCACAAGATGATAAGGATACACTTTCTCTTGCTGTGGGAGGGTTATCAGCAACCCTATATAAGTTTTCAGTTCCACGTATTTGTGGTAACAAGCCCGAATTTATGATTGATAAAACTGGTAAAGTGGAGATTACTGTTACGGAGTCTGCGATTCATCAAGAGGCGACTGCGCTATTCAATCAAGATGCCTACAAGCAGTTGCAGAAATTTATTAAAGATCTCGGCGGTCCAAAAGATGTGCCTATGGATACCGATACGGTAGAGACAGACCAAATTACATTTAAATTAAAAAAGGGAGCTGAAGCTTCTACAGAGCGAACAGACTACCAAGAAAGAATGGATAGAATGATCAACAATGAAATGTTTAGAAGTTTTGTGGCGAAGGATACTTTGGCAAATGCTCAGCAAAAAAAGATTGAATCATTGTTGGGGAATCCAGGGGGGCTCGAGCTTGCTGGGTTGGAAAATCAACTGGCCAATATAAAAAATGAAAGAAAAGAATTATTACGAACATATCTAAAAAACAACAATGAGTAATTTTAAGGAAATGGCAATTCCGGGGCCTAAACCCAAGAACGAACTAGAGAGCTTGCTTGTTTTTAGCAGGATGTTGAAAGCGAAAGCTGAGGAGATGTCTCTCATAATGGGTGCAACAGATGAGGTAGACAAAAATTTGTTAAATTACTTTATGAAAGTTACTTTGGCTGTCAACTTTATCGACAAGCATCTGCAAGAAGCAAAAAGTAATATTGAGGCTCTAAAGTCTTGGCAAGAGGCGGTGAAAGAAGCAGGTGGAACTATCTTGCTATCACCAGAAAAAATTGACGAGATTATTAAATTACTTGAGAATTTGCCAGAAGCTACAATTCAACTTGCTGGTGTTGCGGGGAAAGGAGGTAAAGATGATAGACTGATTAATTTCCAAACTTCTGTAACTGAAAAAATAAATCAAAATTCCCAAGCCAAAGGGGTTTTTGAGCTTTCTCATATTGAAAGTTAAATTATATAGGGAAATGTTTTCTATAATAGGTGTATGAACTCAGAAACAAAAAATTGCCAAAATTGTAAAAAAGACTTCATCATAGAGCCGAATGATTTTCTTTTTTATGAAAAAGTAAAAGTTCCTCCCCCAACATTTTGCCCAGCATGTCGGATTGTTCGGCGTATGGTTTGGCGCAACGAACGCAATTTGTACCGCAGACCTTGTATGACAAAAGAGGGGATGAAGGATTTGATTTCCAATTATCATCCTCGAGTTCCTTTCCCAGTATACGAGCAAGATTATTGGTGGAGTGATGCTTGGGACGCATTCGATTACGGACAAGATTACGATTTTAATAAATCATTTTTCGCTCAGCTAAAAGAATTGATGGATAAAGTTCCTGAGCCTCACGCGACAAACTTACAAAATACAAATAGCGATTATTGTAATTTCACTTATCAATCAAAAGGTTGTTACCTTTGCTTTGCAAGTGATATAAATGAAGACTGCTCTTATTTGCATCAAACAATGAAGAGTAAGAATTCTTACGATCTTGAGGGTTGCGAAAGCATGGAATCATGTATTGTATCTTATAAATCAAAAGGTTGTTATCAATCATCCTATACATATTTCTCTTACAATTGTATCGGATCAAATTTGATGTGGGACTGCCACAACTGTACAAATTGTTTTGGTTGTGTAGAACTTCGAAATAAATCAAATTGTATTTTCAATGTGCAATATTCAAAAGAGGAATACAATGAAAAAATAAAAGAATATATGGATGGCTCGTATGAGACACTA
>CAZOLF010000003.1:0-501 GCA_964580855.1 uncultured Candidatus Saccharibacteria bacterium | reverse complement strand
CCTCGTAAGTTTGCTGATATTTTGCTTTCTGAAAATGTGACAGGGAATCATATTCGCAATGCCAACAATTGCCATCAGGCTTTCGACATTGCCAACAAGCTCGAGAATTGTAAATTTATTGGTTATGCATTTTCTAATACTAATGATTGCTACGATCTATATGCTGGGGGTGTAAATTTGGAAGTTGGGTACGAAATTATGTCTGTGGGGGACAATGCCCAAAATATTTTTATGTCGGCTATGATATGGTCCTCATCAGATATTTACTATTCATTATTTTGCCACCAGAGTAGCAATTTGTTTGGCTGTGTTGGTT
This sequence comes from uncultured Candidatus Saccharibacteria bacterium, assembly GCA_964580855.1. Classification (GTDB taxonomy): domain Bacteria; phylum Patescibacteriota; class Minisyncoccia; order Phycocordibacterales; family UBA9973; genus UBA8515. Next base: position 185 of record CAZOLF010000003.1, on the reverse strand, counting down.
TGCGAGGCAAATCGTACTGCATTTTCAATCAGCAATATACAAAAGAGGAATATTTAGAACTTGTCCCAAAAATTATTACTCATATGAATGAGATGCCTTATGTAGATAAAAAAGGAAATACTTATAAATACGGCGAATTTTTCCCGAGCGAACTTTCGCCACTCGCTTACAACGAGACGCCGGCA
>CAZOLF010000002.1:43289-45717 GCA_964580855.1 uncultured Candidatus Saccharibacteria bacterium | reverse complement strand
TAGAACAGTTCCGTCCTAAGGAATAGATGCACGTTCGATTCGTACCGAGGGCACATATTTATCTTTTTATAGCTTTATGCTATTATATGCCCATATGGATCCTGAAACACAAAAAATGCTTAGGGAAAGTTTGGAGCTTGCAAGGGAGAATAATACATTGCTCCGCCGTATGCGAAGCGCCCAACAGCGTGCCCATATATTTAGGATTATTTATTGGGTAATTATCTTAGGGGTTACTTTTGGGGCATATTACATGATTCAGCCATATATAAATGATGTATTTGGTTACTACAATACATTAACCACCTTCGGTAAGAGTTCAGCAGAGGGGAATTCAAGTATGCCTGATTTGAATCAAGTCCAAGATCTGATAAAACAGCTTCAGAATCAATAAAATAATTCAATATGCCTAGATAGCTCAGTTGGTAGAGCGCTCCCCTGAAGAGGGATAGGTCCCCAGTTCGAATCTGGGTCTAGGCACATCCAGAGAAAAATAAAACACCTCATATGAGGTGTTTTATTTTTTTAAAAAGATTTTACTTTCAGGACTGTCTGTTTTTCTTTATTTACAATTGGAAGTTTGATTACCAATAATCCGTGTTTTTCCATTGCTTCTGTAATCTCAGGTTCGATTTCTTGGGGGAGAGAAATGGTACGAGAAAATGTACCCCAATACAGTTCCTTTATAAAATAATTTTCCTCAAGTATTCCACGAGGCTCTTCACGCTTGCCTTTAATGGTAACCATATCTCGTGTAATAGTTATAGATAGATTCTCTGGCTTTACCCCTGCTACCATACTCTGGATTATTATTTCATTAGGGGTCTGGTACACATCTACTGTTAGCTCTCCTTCTTGTTCGTCTTCAAATGAAACAGATAATGGTGTAGATTTCTCAGAGGCGGAATTTTTGGAAGATGAAAATTTGGAACTACCTTGTGATGATTTAGACTTTTTTGTTTCAGTCTCTACATTTTCCTCTTCTTCATTTTCTTCCATTCGCATACCACCTGTTAATCGTTCAAAAAAAGATTTTTTCTTTAGCATAGATATTTTTTGTATGTGTTACGACTCTGGCTCGCCACCCATACGTTTTAGTTTCTCAAATATAAGAATATTGATAATAGCGGTGATCCACACAAATCCAAATACTTGCAAGAAATTTTCACCGCTACCTTTCATTATAAAGAAATTAAACACACTATGCAAGATAATAGCTAAGATTAAACCAATTACGAAGTAAATTCTAATTGAAATCCAATCTCTGAAGTATGCAAGTCCAAGCGCAGACCCAATCATTCCACTTGCAATTGCATGCAGAAGTGTAGAACCAAGGAATCGTAAATTTCCAGTGAGTGCACCGACGAGAGTACCATTGGTAGCGAGTGGTTCCAAAAGGTAAAGAACATTTTCAAAAGCTGCAAATCCAAGTGCGCATGCAATAAAATACATTGGATAATCTATAGGTTTCCGTATCACTCTGCTATTTACTATTATAAGCATCGCCGCACACGATTTCAGGATTTCTTCGATTGCGGCCCATATAACAATGCGTGTTGTCCCATTTTCAAAAAAGTATGTAGAAAATTTTTGCACTGCAATGGTAAAAATTACAGCAATAGCTCCTATTATGAATGTAATAAATACTAAAAGTTTCGGTTCACGATTCTCAGGATCTTCTTCTTTGAGCCAAAACCAAAGCCAGAATACTGCGGGGACTACACCTCCGAGTACGGCATAAATAATATTTTTGATTGCTATTGGATCTGTGGCCATTTTTGTACCATCAATAAATTATTATCATTATGAGGAATGATAGACCACAATTCCTCTGTTACGAATGGCATGAATGGGTGTAATGTTGTTACAATGATCTCTAGGGTCTCTGTTAAAAAATGACTGCGTGAATTCTTTTCATCTTCTGTTCCGTTTATAAAGATCGTACGACTCTCCTCAAGAATTACATCTGCTAATCGTGCCCAAGTGTATTGGTAGATTTTGTCACCAGCAAGATAGAATTTGTATTCAGAAATTTCTTTGGTAATTGTATTTACAAGCTCATCTCTTTCTTTTATTAATTCCAAATCAGAATCTGTATATTTTGTGAAATTTGGATCTACGATTACATTTTTTGTATATGTTTGGATAAATCTTGTAATATTCCACAATTTATTTGCAAAGTGTTTATAAGCTTTGATTTTATCCTCAGACATTTTACTGTCGTTGCCAGGACCAGTACCGATGATAAGCGACATGCGTACAGCATCAGCTCCATACTTTTCTGAAACTTCGAGAGGGTCAATAATATTACCCAACGATTTACTCATCTTGCGCCCTTTAGCATCACGAACAAGCCCATGGAGGTAAACCGTCTCAAAAGGCACTTCGCCGAGTATATATTGCGACAGCGCAACGAAGCTCCAGGAGG
>CAZOLF010000002.1:35708-43279 GCA_964580855.1 uncultured Candidatus Saccharibacteria bacterium | reverse complement strand
TTGCGGCCTTGACTATCACGAACTAAACCATGGATGTAAACGGTTCTGAAAGGAACATCACGTTTAAATTCAAGACCCATTAGTACCATACGAGCAACCCAGAAGAAAATAATATCATAACCAGTTTCAAGAACTGTTGTTGGGTGATATTTTTTAAGATCGCTCGCATCCATGTCTGGCCAGCCTAAAGTTGAGAATGTCCAAAGTCCTGAAGAGAACCAGGTATCGAGTGTATCTTCATCTTGTATCCAGCCGTCACCTTTGGGAGCTTCAATTCCACAATAAATTTCATTATTTTTATACCAAACTGGAATTCTATGCCCGTACCAAATTTGCCGGGAAATACACCAATCACGAAGATTTTCTACCCAGTTGTAGTACACTTTTTCAAAACGATCTGGCAGGATTCCTATCTGACCATTTTTAATTGGCTCGAGCATTAATTCTTTAAGCGTTTTACCTCCTCGAGATTCGATTGGCTTGTTTACATTGATAAACCATTGATTCATTATTTGTGGTTCGATGACTGCTTCTGTTCGCTCGGCAGTTGCTACATTGTGTGTGTAATCTTCAATTTTTTCTACCAAACCTTTTGATTCTAATTTCTCAATAATCTTATTGCGGGCATCTTTGATTTTCATATCAGCGAATTCACCAGCAATGGGCAAGAGTTTGCCATACTTATCAATGATCTGCTCTTTGTCGAGCTTGTGGCGTTCTGCCATTTCGAAATCAACTACTGAATGCCATGGGGTAATAGTCATAACTCCAGTACCAAATTCCATATCAACACTTTCGTCTTTGATAACCGTTGCGTCAATTGGGCCATTAATCCACTCCACAGTAAGCTTCTGACCATGTTCGTAATTTGCATATCGTGAATCATTAGGATGCATAACAACATATTTATCACCAAATTTTGTTTCAGGTCGAGCAGTACCGATTGTGAAAGGCCCGTATTTTAAATAATACAGTTTTGTTTTTTCTTCCTTGTACACAATCTCATCATCAGAAATAACTGTTTGACCTTTTGGATCCCAGTTCACGATTCTGTGTCCACGGTATATCAAACCATCGTCATACATTTTTTTGAATGCTGTGCGGACAGCCAAGTTTCTTTTGTCATCAAGAGTGAAAGCTTCGCGGGACCAATCTACAGATACGCCCATCTTTTTCATTTGGTTTAGAATTGTGTCGTGAGATTCTTGAGCAAATGCATTTACTCTTTCCAAAAATTTTTCTCTACCTAGATCATTTTTGCGAACTCCTTCTTTTTCAATTATTTTTTCAACTTTGCTTTGTGTGGCGATTGCAGCGTGGTCGGTCCCAGGTAGCCAAAGTGTCGGTCGGCCTTGCATGCGAGCAAAACGAACCATAATATCTTCAATTACAAGCATTGATGCATGTCCGATGTGTAATGTCCCTGTGACGTTTGGAGGAGGTAGGACAATAGAGAAGGGTTTTGCATTGTTATCTGTAACACCTTTTTCAATACAAACATCAGGGTTAAAAAAACCACTTTCTTCCCAGAGCTTGTAGATACGGTCCTCAGTATCGGCTGGATTGTAAGGTTTCAAAAGCTTTGGATTAATATTCAAATCGTCATTATTCATATACAAAATATAGCATTTTTTGGGCTGTATCTCAAATTAGAGCTTTAGATTACCATCGGCTTTGAGGTCTTCTGGTTTAGCTATTTCATCTTTATGGAAATATCCAGCAATCGCAATCATAAGAGCATTGTCGCCGGTGATTTGGCGGACTGGGTAGTAAACTTCAAAATTATTCTCTGAACTCACACGAGAGAGTTCATTTTGTAGATATTTATTTGCCGCGACTCCACCGCCAAGAAGTAGATGCGTGCTTCCGAATTCCTCGATTGCTTTTACAGTTTTTTTAATCACGACTTCAATTGCAGAATCTTCAAATTCTCGAGCAATAGCTATTCTATCTTCTTCGCCTTGGATTGGGTTATCACGAATATGGTACAGTACGGCAGTTTTCAAGCCAGAGAAAGAAAAATTGTAATCTTTGCTATGCAACATTGGGCGAGGGAATTTTGGAGATTTACTCGGACGCCCTCGCGCTATCTCTGCTAATTTAGAAATATGTGGACCTCCTGGGTATGGCAAATCCATCATGCGTGCTACTTTATCAAATGCTTCACCGACTGCGTCATCTAGCGTGCTACCAATGATTTCATAACTTCCTAATTTATCTATTTTAATAATTTGAGTATGACCACCGGAAACTAGAAGTGAAATTGAATTCTCGGGAAAATCTCGTAGAATAATTTCTTTATTAATTTCATATTGTGGTAAAAGGCTTGAAAGCAAATGACCTTCCATATGATTGACTGGGATAATCGGGACGCCTAATTTCTCTGCCAATTCTTTCGCAAATGTAATCCCAGTCCACAAGCATGGTTCAAGTCCAGGACCATAAGTCAAAGCTATGGCATCTATATCAGGGTTGTGAGCTTGGGTAATAACTTGCTCGTATACAATAGGCAAGTTCTTTATATGCTCGCCTTTTGCCATCGCAGGGAATACACCGCCATATTGGATACCCAGATCTGTCTGCGAAGAAACAACATCAGCAAGAATCTTGCAGGTAATCTGGCCCGCATTTTCTGTAAATTCAACTATACTTATGGCGGTATCGTCGCAACTTGTCTCTATACTTAAAATTCGCATAGGATTAATATAGCAAAAAATACGATTTTATTATAGTATATGTCTATGGCAAAAATAACTATATTTGGATTGGCTGGGACGGGCAAGACGACTGCTGGCAAAATGCTGGCGGAAAAAATCGGCTATGAATATATGTCCACTGGCAACATTTTCCGATCATACGCAGATGAACTCGGCATCCCGCTTGCTAAACTTGAAGAACTTGCAAACAAAACAGATGAATATGACAGAAAACTTGATGCAAATACTGTAGAATATGGTAAAACACATGACAATTTTATTTTTGAAAGTCGCTTGGCATGGCACTTCATACCAGACTCTTTTAAAGTTATTTTAGTCTGTGATTTTGATGAAAGAGTGCAACGTGTAGCAAATCGTGAGCAAAAGCCTTTTGAAATTGTGAAAACTGAAACAGTAGAAAGAGAGAACTTAATAAGAAGTAGATACAAGCAATATTACGGAATAGAGAATTTCGACGACACGAAAAATTTTGATTTTGTGGTTGATACTGTGCCAAACAATGCAGAGCAAGTGGTGGAAATAATTTTTGAGGAATTAAAAAAACGCAATTTTATATAATAATAAAGAGCCTCCAAAATGAAGGCTCTCTAGTTAATATTTTTAATTGAATTAATTCATATTCAGGGATTTTGGTTTCAGGATGACGTAGTTCAATTTTTTTTGACGTAAAAGATCTTCAACAAAAGGACCTTTAGTAGATTTATGACTCAGTTCAGCTTTGAAATGTCCATTACCTAATACTAAAATAATATTCACTGTAGTAGGGAGGCCTGTCACAATATCATAATTTCTGTCTCTCATATAAAGATCATATTCCCTTGTTATTATGTACTTATCCAATTCCATGAACACTTGCATCCAACCTTCAGGATTGTCGGCAACTTTACTCCTCATGGCAATAACATCTCCCACGATTGTAGCAATTTGCTTTTCATAGGCAGTTAAGAATTTTTCATCTAAATATTCACCTCGGTAGATTTCTCTGATATTGAGCTCTTTTTTATTAAAAAAAAGTTCAAATTTCATTACAAAATTACGAATGAACTTTTTCTTGTCTTCCTCTGAAGTGAGTGTATTGAAAAATTTTATGGATTTTAAATAATGATCCCGGAGTGCCATCAGGGCATTGACCTTGCCGTGTATTTCCCAACTTTCAATTCCGTATAGAACAATAGCATCTAGATTGTTAGCCACATATTGATCAAGTGAACTTGGGTTACTCATTACGCTCGGGCTTAAGGTTGCTTTTGATGTTATCCTGCCACTTTCTCTCATAAAGCCTTCGTAGTGAATAGGGAAATCAGTCAGATTCATTATAGAGTTCAGCATCTCTGCTTGAACTTTTTTTACCATCTCGTCGGACCTGTCTTTCCTCGCGTACAAATTTTTAGTTGTTGAGTCAAGATTGTGAGCTTGCATAAAGCAAATCACATAGGGACTTTCTGAGAATTGATGGAAGGTATCTACAATAATCATATTGGTCTCTTTACTGAGCTTTTTTAGAGTTTCAGCGAATGAAGGTTGAGATTTTAAAGAAGGCTCTTTAATCATCTCTTCGGTAGAATTAGGCGTAGCCTCGTGATTTTTTTCTTGTGTTTGATTGCACGAGAAGATTAAAAAAGTTGCGGGAATTAGGAAAAGCTTTTTCATAATTGAGTTTTTAGGGTTTTTGTTTTTCTACATCATACATTATTTATACGAAATGTCAAATCAAAATAATATATAAATTTTTTTTCTAATTCTTGAATCTTCTTTTCCCTAAAACTACGGTCATTCCAATTCCAAAATTAAATATGTAAATCCAAATAGGGAATATTAGCAACGCAAAGCTCCATTCTCCGACAGATAACACTCCCAAGAATGCCCCGAGTGAGCCTAAACTTTCTTACATATATTTATTAGAGAATTGTTTCGCAAGAACGGTTATTGAGAGTGGAATAACGAATTTGATTCTATTATTTTATTTAGTTAATCTTAAAACAGTCACGGGGGCTACTATAGTAAATGTTGGAAATACCAGTATTGAATCTATTTTCTCAATTCTTAAACCTACTTTTGTAAATAAATCCTGAGCTTCAGAGAGTGAATAAAATTTTTCAAAATGGTAAGGTTCGGGGCATTTTATAAAGTTTAGTATTTTATATAGTAATCTATTTTTAATAATTATATCTACTATATAAATAGACCCATCATTTTTGAGAACACGTTTGATTTCTGAAAGAGACATAATAGGGTTAGACATATGGTGTAATGTCATTGAAGTTATGGCAATATCAAATGTTTGATCTTGATGAGGTAGAGTTTTGTTATCAGTTATCATAAAAGTTCCTTCGGGTATAAGAGTTTGAGCTTTTGTTATATCTTTTGTATTAATGTCAACACCAAAAACTTTTAACCCTCTTTTTGGATTTTTTTCAAGTAATACTTTCAAGAAAGTTCCATCTTGGCATGATGTATCTAAAATTGAAGTATTGGGCGGTAAGTAAAATCTTTTTATTACCGCTTTGTGTCGAATTTTTCTAAAAAAGGATTTCATAAAGTTTTCTTATTTATTAACAAATACTAAAGTCTTGGGTGGTACGTATCACTCTTGCGGTGATTGCGGAAACGGTGAGATTTGAACTCACGATCGGGTTTCCCCAATGTCGGTTTTCGAAACCGATGCCTTCAACCACTCAGCCACGTTTCCAGTCTATACCCAACTATAATATATCTTTTTGCAAAAATTTCAAAAAGTGGTATACTTCTAAAATCTTAACTGGCCCCATCGTCTAACGGTTAGGACACCGGGTTTTCAATCCGTCAATCAGGGTTCGATTCCCTGTGGGGTCACAAAAGCGAGGGTTCAAAAGAAGTGGACTTCTCCACTTCTTTTCGCTTTTGTGAAGACGGAAGCATATTTTTCTACCAAGAAAAACAGCTGAGTCCGGGGCTGGAAAATTTGCTTTCGACGGAAAGCAAATTATTGTGTCTTACAAAATAAGCGCGGTTAGCTCAGTTGGTAGAGCGCGTCATTGACGTTGACGATGTCGGAGGTTCGAATCCTCCATCGCGCACATAAATTGAATTTAATTGACTTAAAATTGCAACAAAAAAGACCGGTTAAATTTATACCGGTCTTTCTGAATGAGAAAACATTAATTACTTTCCTAGATTACTGTATTTTTCGTAAGCTAGCTGAGCACAGCAGTCGTCTTGTATAAACGAACTAGTAAACATCTGAGTCAACTCATACTTGTCGATGTTTTCTTGGTCAAACTCAAGCCTAAGGAAAGCAACCAAAGCCCTTGTTTGGTTAAATTCAGCATGTGTGGTCAGATCTTGCAACTCGAGTAACATCCCTGTTCTTTTTTCAGCGGTAATTCCAGCTTGTTCGATTTCATAAAAAGATTTTTTGAATAACTGCTTTATGTAGAAATTGAAGAACCAGGTTCTATGGATTCCTTCGTTGAGTTCTGTGTCTTGGAAGAATTGTTTGATTTCTTCGTAAGAAAGGGTCTCTAGGATTTCATTCCTAGTCCTGAAGTTGTTTTGGTAGTCTTCGTGTACTTTGCTTCTTAGTTCTTGCATGATATTTGTTTTAAAATTTAACAAAATTTAACATAAATTGTAAGTAAAGTCAATAGATTAAGAAGAGAGTAATGAAAAGATATTTAAAATTGTTATAATAGATAAATGGACAAAACTATTATTGGTGTTATTGCAATAATTCTCGCCATTGTTGCCTATATACCATATATCCGAGATACATTAAAAAAGAAGACAACCCCACACATCTTCAGCTTTTTTGTCTGGGGTTTTGCAACATTAATTATTTTTGCTCTGCAGGTAAAAGGGGGAGCGGGTGCAGGATCCTGGGGGACCATTTGTGTCGCGCTGATATGTCTGTTTATTTTTTGTTTAGGATTAAGAAATGGAAAGAAAGATATTACACGTTCTGATATTATATTTTTCTTACTCTCACTCATCGCATTATTTCTATGGCTTATTACTGACCAGCCAATCCTTGCAACAATTTTGATTGTATCAGTAGACTTATTGGCTTTTGTGCCTACAATACACAAATCTTGGCACAAGCCACATTCCGAAACATTATCACTTTATGCGGTTTCAACTTTCCGTCACGGATTAGAAATTTTTGCGTTACAGAATTTAAATGTTTTAACCCTACTAAATCCAAGCGTGTGGACAATAGCCAATGGATTGTTTGCGATATTTCTTATTTTCCGAAGGAAACAAATTTCTAAGTAAAATAAGTAAAACCCGGATTTGGTCCGGGTTTGCTTTAAGAGAATATTTTATTTTTTGTTCAGGTCACCTTGTCGACTTTTTGGATTTTAAGTTTTCCAAAAAAATCATAGAGAGACTCTTTGTCACAGTCTTTCGGGACCGAAAAGATTTTTGCGACAGTGTATCCACCCAAACCGTCAATATATTCATATTTTGGTTTGATATGAAAGTGCTCTTTTGTTATTTTACAGAATAACGAATTGGGCCCTTGGTGACAGGGAGCTGTTACTTCAAGGAAGCAGATTTTGTCTGCAACCCAGAAATGTCTAGGTTGAACCCATTCCTCAAACTTAATGAGGTACTGGTTTGTGAATTGGTCTACTTTAAAAAGATGGAGCAACTCCTGCTCGTGCTCTAAGTCGCTTGGGGATTTAAAAAAATCCACTAAAATGGCTATTATTTTTTTCATTGTTGATTAGATTATTAAAACCAAGAAAATACTCTAAACTTTAATAATCTAACCAATATTTGTCTTTACTTTAACATTATAAAATTCGTAAGTCAAATTAGAGAAAATTGAAGATTTCAATTTTCTTTCTTTACAAAAAAGGACCAAAAAAAGAT
>CAZOLF010000002.1:21040-35698 GCA_964580855.1 uncultured Candidatus Saccharibacteria bacterium | reverse complement strand
TTGATCCTTTTTTGGTCCGATTTTTTATTATTTTGATGGCTATTCAACCTTGGTTAAATTCCAAGTCTCTAGTCTTCTGAGGAGTAATTCGAAGGCTCCTCTTTTTTGGAAAAAATAGTAGCCATAAAATTGGCTAAAATTTTCTTGCACCACCCACCCCTCATCTTGAGGATAAATTGTTATTACTGACGGTATACTGTCGGTAAGCAATTTGTTATCTAATGGGGTTACGATCAGTTTTGTGTTTCTTGATTCAATCAAGTAAACCAAACTCCCACCACTCCGAGCGGAATCTAAGGTGAACACTCCAGAATCAAAGCAAAAAGTGTTGATACTATCGTTGCGTTGTAGGTTGAGTCTGCCAAACCGTTGCCTGAGTTGAGTCAGGTGTAATGCTTGATTAAAATCGAGAACTTTTTTGAAAACTGCAGTATTTAACTGCGAAGAGGTTTGGGCTGAGGCATTATGCATCAAACACACAAATAAAATGGCCCCGAAGGCCTTGGCTGTGGCTATTGATTTTTTCATCTTTCTTGTTTTCTATAGAATAACATTAAATCGTGTAAAAGTCAATTTTTAAAAACGCTTCTGATTTGCTAATATATCCAAATGGTTAATACACAAGTAATAATTCTGGCAGGAGGCAAAGGTAAACGAATGAATATGGAAATACCGAAGGCCCTCGTGCCTTTTCATGGTAAGCCGATGATTGATTGTTTAATGGAAGCTGTAGGTAATAGTGGGCTTGAGCATAAGCCTATTGTTGTAGTTGGATATAAAAAAGAAGATTTAATAAAGCATCTTGGCGAAAAAGCAACGTTTGTATTTCAAGAGGAGCAACTTGGGACAGGCCACGCTGTAAAAATTACAGAAGATTATATAAGTGAAAATATTGAAAATGTGTTGGTGCTTTATGGGGACCAACCAACAGTCACTGGAGTAATGATTGCGAATCTAATTAATACCCATATTGAAAGTAAGAAAATGTTGACCATGGCGACAGTGACCTTACCATCTTTTAAAGATTGGTACCAAGTATTTTTCAAGCCATTTAGTCGCATTATTCGTGGGTCCAATGGTGAGATCGTAAGGAGTGTTGAATTCAAAGACGCGACAGATGCCGAGAAAGAAATCACTGAAATTAATCCATGCTATTTTTGTTTTAATAAAAAATGGTTATTTGAAAATTTAAAGCAAATCGGCAATGCTAATTCACAAGGTGAATATTATCTTACAGATTTGGTTCAAAAAGCTTCTGAAGCGCAGAGTATTGCATCTGTGGCGATAAGCCCAGAAGAAGCGCTAGGGGTAAATTCTATTGATGAGTTGGAAAGGTTAGAAAAAATTGTACAGAAATAAATCCTGTTGTTCACTAATGACATGGTAAACTTATGAATTTTTCTGAATCCAAATGTAGATATCTTCCAGAGCTTTAACAGCATCACCGGAGGCAATGTTGTTCTGATGGTATATGCCATTAGTTGCGTCTCCTGCAGCCCATACGCCATCTAATTGGCTCCGTTGGGTCATTGGGTCAACAATAACTTTATTGATTGCATCGAGGGGTACAACACCTTTTAGGAATTCAGTATTTGGAGTTTGGCCGATCTCAACAAAGATTCCAGTTGTATCAATCTTATTTTCTATACCACTTGTTTTGTCTTTGTAAGTAATAGAGGAGACGAATTGCTCACCATCAACTCGCAAAATATCTACATTTTTAAATGCTTTCATTTTCGGATTGGCTAGAACTTTCTCTACTGTAATTTCATCAGCCTTAAAGCTATCACTTCGGTGTAGCATCGTGACACTTTTACAGTAGGCAAGTAATTGAAAAGCTGTTTCAAATCCAGCATTACCTCCACCAATTACTACAACATCTTGGCCGGCAAAAAGCGGACCATCACAGCTGGCACAATAAGTGATACCTTTGTGTTCATATTTGTCTGCATTGAGAGCCTCGAGTTTTCTTCGGCCACTACCTGTTGCAATCAAGACCGCTTTACTTGTGTATTCTTTTCCGCTATCTGTTGTGATTTTAAATATTTTTCCATCTTTTGAAATTGTGCTTACTTTTTGACCCTCGATTATATCAAGGAATTCACCCTTGTAATACATAACGTGCTTTTTTAGATTTTCTCCCAATTCCATTCCGCCAATTTCAGGAGTTCCAATCCAATTATAAATAGTGGTGGATACGGTTGATTGTCCACCGAACTCGCTGGTTATAATAGCTGTTTTAAGTTGCTTGCGTGCGGCATAAACAGCTGCTGAACATCCAGCAGGTCCTCCTCCTAAAATAATTAAATCATACATAAATCGTATTATACACTAAAAATAATCCCCCGCAAAAGCGGGGGATTATTTTTATTTTATTTCTTTGGGCGTCTCAAGAAGGCCGGCACTGCAGACCAGTCATCATTGTGATCATCATCAATAAAGAGTTCGTCTTGTGGCTTCTCATCAGCCTTTTTTATGTATTCATTGTTTTTCTCTAAAACAGGGATATCTTTTTTTACAGCGTTTATGATGTCTATTTTTGTGCTATTGCCAATATTTGATTCAGGCTTGCTCTGTGTTGCTTGGAAAAGTGATTTTTTCGGCATATCGGTAGGGAAGCCTGTTGCAATAACAGTAACTTTCATTTCACCTTTCTTTAACTTTTCATCTTTGATAGTTCCGAAGATAATTTTTGCGTCTTTATCAACTGATTCAGTGATAATTTTTGCGACTTCTTGGATTTCGTGGATAGTAAGATCATCTCCACCAGATATTGCAAAGAGGACTCCTCGTGCCCCAGATATTGAAATATCTAGAAGTGGGGAATTAATAGCATCGATAGCTGCCTTTTGAGCACGGCCTTCACCACTCGCACTTCCAATACCCATTAATGCACTTCCTGCATCAAGCATAACAGCTTTGATATCTGCGAAGTCTACATTGATAATTCCTGGAGTTGTAATAAGCTCAGAGATTCCTTCAACAGCTTGCTTTAGGACTTCGTCACACATAGCAAACGCATCACGGAAGCCAAGATCTTTACCCGCGATCGCAATAAGGCGATCGTTTGGAATTATAAGAATTGCATCAACTTCACGTTCGAGTTCTGCTAGACCTTGTTCAGCTAATCGCATACGTTGATTACCTTCAAAAGAAAATGGTTTTGTAACCACAGCTACAGTAAGGATGCCTTGTTCTTTTGCAGCTTGAGCAATAATAGGAGCGGCGCCTGTACCAGTACCGCCACCCATTCCGCACGCAATGAAAACCATCGCAGCACCCTTAACTACATCTTGGATTTCAGCTTTTGTTTCTTCTGCGGCACGCTTACCGATTTCTGGGTTCATTCCTGCTCCGAGACCTTTTGTCAGGTTTTTACCAATATGGATCTTTTTCTCGGCAAGAGAATTATGAAGATCTTGCGTATCGGTATTCATAACGATAAATTCAACCCCTTTGACTTTGGAGGCGATCATATGATTTAAGGCGTTTTTACCAGAACCACCGACTCCTACAACTTTGATTCGAGCGAATGATTCTACTTCTGGGCTTAGTTTTGGCATATATATAATATTGAAAATTAAGAATTAATAAATAAGATTTTATGAGGAGAGTAACCTCAACGACTTTCAGTAAAGAACTCTCTAGATAATAGCACCACATAGGGGAATTGCAATCTTTGACAAGATTTAGTTTTATGTTCAAAAATAACTCAATTTTGAACAAATTGTTTTATGGAAGAAGTTGGGAGAGTAAGGATTTAAAAAATGAACGTAAACTTTTTACATTATCTCCAATTGATTTTGAAAGATCTGCACTTGAAACATTTGGATTTGCTGAAAGTGCAAGCCCAAGCGCAGTATACCAAGAGTCATCACCGAGTTTATATTTAGAAGCTAACTGCTCGCTTTTTATTCCTGCATATGCAGGTAATTTCAAATATTGTTTTGCTACAGATTCGATTGTGGAAATGTTTGAACCTCCACCTGTAATAATTACTCCAGCAGGAAGTAATCCATTACGCTTTATTTTTTTCAAATGATTTTCTACAAGTTCAAATATGTCACCTAGTCGCGCATCAACAATATCATCGAGATGCTTTTTTGGATAATTACCAATCTTTGATCCACGCTTTACACTCTCAGCATCATCGATTGCGATTTTAAAAGCCAGAGCAATGTCTTTTGTAATATCCATACCGCCAATCGAGAAAACTTGTAGTGATGCAAGTATGCCATTTTCAAATACGGCCAAAGATACTGTCTCTGATCCTATATTTACCAGGGCACAGCCGACAATTTTTTGTTTTTCTGAAAGGAGTAGAGTGCTCTCAGCCACAATTCCCGAAACAATATCAAGAACCTCAATTCCAGATTCACTTATTGCGGTTGCGAGATCTTCGATGTGTTGTTTTAGGACGGTGACGAACAGTGTTTTAACTTCAAGCTTTACTCCTTTCATTCCTTCTGGTCTGCCGTGAATTTCCTTGCCGTCTAGTTTATAGTGAAGGGGTATAATGTGAAGAATTTTTTTATTTAATAGATTAAGATTTTCTTCGCTTTCAGCTAAAGCTTTGGTGATATCTAGGTTTGTAACTTCTTTATCTGCACGAGATATAATTGCATTACCTACGGTGATTTCAGAGCTAACACTAATTCCTCCAATAGATACATAGGCACGCTTTATTTTTACACCTGCCATTTTTTCAGCTTGAGATACTGCATTTTTAATTGAGTTTATAACAATATCAAGATTAGTTATATAGCCCATCCGCATACCACTTGATTCAGCAAGACCTCGGCCAATTAAAACGGGCATAGGACTTTCTTTCGTGCGCTCTAGAACCACAACGCGCACTGCGTGTGTACCAACATCTATTCCGCATGAAATGGTTCTTTTCAAAATAAAAAATATTAACTCTAATAAATTAAGAAAACTTTTTTAAGAATTTTCTTTCCGCTTTCTCCATTGTACTACTATGTTGCATTCCTTTCAAATGCAGGCATCCGTGGATAAACAAAAACTTCATAAATTGGGTGTATGACATATCAAAATTTGGTGCATCTTTCCGAGCAATATCGCATTGCAAAATAATTTCCCCAGATTCTTTATTTAACGAAAAACTCAAAATATTTGTCGGATAATCTTTATTTCTGTATTGTGAATTTAATTTTCTTGAGAGTGCTTTGGGAGCAATGACAACAGATAGTTCATAAGATTTTCCTAAAATAGCATTTTTAATCGAAACAAAAGGCAAGCGCGGAGGCTTGCCTTTTGTTTTGTTTATAACAATATCGGACTCTTTTTGCATAAGAGGGTACTATCTGCGTGATCTGCCTGTAAGAGTTGCTTTACCAAGCTTGAAAAGTCTTTCCTTCTCTTTTCTTTTAGCTAGACGCTTTAGAGTGCCTTCTTTTACCTTGAGCTTGGACAAAGAGCGCTCATTGTAGCGCTTGCCTTTAACCTTTTGAATCATTCCTGTTTCTTGAACTTTGCGTGTAAAACGGCGGATCAGATTCATGTTACTTTCGTTTGTATTCTTTTTTACTTCAATAACGACAATAGTCATATTGCCCAAGATTATCATATTATAAGGACAGATGCAAGAGGGAAAGTCTTAGCTCTTGACTTGTATTTATTTTTGAATATTATGTACAAATCAGCCGAGACCTAATAAGCTGATATATATACGGTCGCTGGGATTCAAGTATAAATATATACCATTGACCCAGCGACTTTTTTTACAACAAATCCTCTGGGTCTATATTTACTAAAAATGATGGAGGGAGAGATAGGAGTTTTTCTTTTAATTTTATAAATTGCTCACCTCCAGTGTCTTTTGGTGGGAATGTCCAGATTGTAGGTGAAACTTTCAATACCGTGTTTGTTACATACTCACCACGTACTATGCTCGTAAAGGCACTGAATATCTGTGGTTCGTATTCTTCGAAAATTTCCTCCAAATAACTTTTTGCCTTTTCCGTATCTTTACTGTTTCCACGAAAGGTAATTTTAATTAAGCGATTGAATGGGGGGTAACCAAATTCTTCTCTTTCTTTCAGGTCTTCGCGGTACAAAGGTAGAACATTTCCCGATAATACATACTTAAGTACGTTGTTTTCGGATAGCCGTGTTTGAATAAGCATATTGCGTTTTGTTACAGAGGAAAGTCTTTCGATGAGGTGCAAAATTTTCTGATTTATATTAAATGAGGGAATAGACAACAGCCCATCGAGGGATATGATAGCGCTATGTGTAACTTTATCTTTGATACAAGAAAATGCCATTTCTGTGCCGACAAGTATGGAACCTTCTTCTTTTAAAAATTCTGCATAAGCCTTTTTCATTTCCTTTTCGGTTGAAGTCGTTTCTTTGTCTATTTGTACCACTTTTGATTTTGGAAAAATTTCATTTAATTCTTCAACAACTCGATCGGTTCCAATTCCGAGGGGATTGAGATTCCAGCTCCCACATTTCGGGCAAGATGTTTGGGTTGTGTCTTTACGCCCACATTTATTACACATAAATATTCTATCTTCAGCATTTTTCGTTGAACTTCTTTGCTTTGACCCATAAAGCACAACTGGGGTATGGCAATGGTTACAAAGAAGTGTGTGCCCACAATCATTACATACAGTAATCCCCGCGAGGCCTTTGCGCACAGTGAAGAGGAAAACATTTTCCTTGTGGTCCAATGCATAAGTAATCATATTTTTAACTGTTTCTGAAAGTACTTTGAATGAATGCTGGCCTTTCTTATCCAGTTCTTCTTTCATATCGATAATTAGTTGTCTTTCAACTTGGGGGAGACGAAAGTGTGGAGATGCTACTTCACCGAGCTCGTTTTCTTCATGACGATGAAGTGTTTCGGGGCGGAGTAATGTATCACCATAAATTAATTTGGTGCGAGAAAGATCAGCTAAAATTTCTGCAAAATTTCGAACATCAACATATGGACGCTTCATTTGTTTATATGCACCGCTACTCTCATGCTCGACTATTATGGTGCCGATATCATATCGCGGAATGCACATAAATGACCCAGTTCCAATAATAAGTATAGGATGCTCAACGCTGACTGATCTGTTGAAATCATTTATGATATTTTTCTTCGGTAGATCTGAATAAAATTGAAAAACGTACTCTTTAATTCCTTTGGAAAATGCTTCGTAAAATCTTTCAATATCGTATTGGGTTGGAACGCAGATGAACACACTCTGCTTTTTAGCAAATGCTTCACGGATGAGTGTACGATACCAAGATATTCGATCTTCGAGCGATGCTTGGAAAATTACCTTTTCTGTTTTGATATCTTTCTTGAAAGGAGTTGGCTCAGGGGGATTAATTTTTATAATTTCTTCGTATCTGTCGAGTAATATATTTGGGAGCATACTATCAATCACCGAGCCGACAGTACCTGCATTATAACTTGCCATAATTTCACAAGCTTTGAAAAATGTACTTTTATAAGGAGCGACACCTTTTACCTTTTCAATTTTTTTTAATTGGAAATCTGCGTTCTTTACTCCGCCTTTTAAATTGGTTACATCATCAAGCTCGATAACAATCGCATCGATCATCTTAGATCGTACAGGAACAGACACAATAGACCCGAGTGGAATCTCTTTGGCGGTGAAATAAGTCAAATGTTCTTTTTGAATTCCCCTAGCAAGTGGGATGACTGTTGCTATGTACATACTACAATCCTAGCATATTTTTGGATTATTTTTATTTAGTCTTTTGTGTTATAATCCGCTCTGCATATGGGAATTTTTAACAAAAAACTAGGTATAGATTTAGGGACAGCAAACACACTCGTTTATGTTCCAGGCAAAGGCATCGTGCTAAATGAGCCTTCTGTTGTGGCTGTTTCTGAACAGGAAAATTCCATTGTCGCTATTGGTTTTGAAGCTAAAAATATGATTGGTAAAACTCCAGATGACATTATTGCATATCGACCTATGAAGGATGGCGTGATCGCAGATTATAGGGTTACAGAGGCAATGCTCCGTTATTTTATTACAAAAGCTCTTGGAAAATTGAACTTTTTTAAACCTGATGTGATGGTTTCGGTGCCGGCTGGGATTACTTCCACCGAACGTCGTGCTGTAATTGAAGCAGCTCTTCGAGCTGGTGCAAAAAATGCTTATGTAGTTAAAGAGCCAATTTTGGCAGCTATTGGTGCTGGTATTCCAATCTATGAATCAAAAGGTCATATGATTGTAGATATTGGTGGAGGAACAACGGATGTGGCGGTGATATCACTCGGTGGAATTGTAGCAAGTACATCAGTAAAGTGCGCTGGGGATAAAATTGATCACGCAATTGCAGATTACATAAAGAAAACTTTTAATTTGGCAATTGGCGATAAAACTGCTGAACAGATTAAAATACATATTGGTGCAGCGGTCCCACAAGAAGAAGAACTAACAATGACAATCAAAGGTAGGGATTTTATACAAGGGCTTCCACGCACTGCTCAGATTTCTTCCAATGAAATTGTGCGCGCCATAGACAAGGAATTACGCACGATGATATCTGCAATCAAAGATGTCCTCGCTGAGACTCCTCCGGAATTAGCATCAGATATTATTGACCACGGCATAATTATGACTGGTGGGTCTTCAATGCTTCGTAATTTACCAGAGCTAGTATATAGAAAGACTGGGGTGAAAGCGCGTATGGCAGATGAGCCACTTTATTGTGTTGTGCGTGGAACAGGTGAAGCTCTAAATCACTTAGATACATACAAGAAAACTATAATCAGTAAGAAATAAGCTATGACTCTGAAAAAGTTTGCTAAACATTTTTTAAAATTTTGCCTTTTTGCTTTTGCCCTAGTTGGTTTTATTTTTATTGTAGTGCTAATTGCTATGCAATTTGGCTTACTTAATGTTCGTGGTAGTGCATCCTCTCGTAATTCATATTTTAATATTGTAAAAAATGATTCAATTATTTCTAAAAAAGTAGAAGAGAAATATCTATGTGTGCCTGTGTCCAATTGTGCTTGGGCATCTAGCGAAGAATGGGCATTAATGAAAGAAGTTTTTACACGAGATCAAGAAATTATAAAAAAAGCATCAAGCGATTCCGGGGTAGAGCCGAGAGTACTTTTAAGTGGAGTAATTGGCGAGCAATTTAGATTTTTTGGAAATCGGCGAGAATCTTTCAAGCAATATTTTGAACCAATGAAGCTCTTGGCGTCATTATCGCAAACTTCATACGGAATTGCGGGGTTGAAACCTAAAACTGTTCGCCAAATAGAAGAACACTTACATAATCCATCCTCACCCTATTACTTAGGGAGAGATATGGAAAATGTCATATCGTATGCAATTGGCGATGATATAGAGAAAGTTCAATTTGAGCGTATTACAGATGTAAAAGATCCGTATTATCCATATTTATATGTTGGACTTTTTATGCGGCAAATTCAAACACAATGGAAAAATGCAGGATATAATATTGATACTCGTCCTGAAATTCTAGCGACACTTTATAATTTAGGATTTTACTACTCTGTCCCGAAACCTAATCCTCAAGCGGGTGGGGCCCTTGTAATGGTCAATAATACTCAATACACATTTGGTGATCTAGCTTACGAATTTTATCATTCCTCTGAATTATCGGAAATTTTCCCAATTGGTGTAAAATAGATGTATGCAGAATATTTTTGAATTAAATATCGGAGAAAATTTCCACCATGCGTATATACTCGCAGGGGAAAGAATCAACTCAGAGAAAGTCCTTCTTGATTTTTTAATCTTAAGAGATTTTATAAAAAATGCCAATCAAGACCCAATACGTTTTGATTTTGAGTCTATTTCGATTGAAGATGTACGTGATTTAAAAATGCATCACAATGAGAAATCAAGCGATGGATCCAAGAGGGTATTTCTAATCAACGCTTTGTCGATCAATCACGAAGCTCAAAATGCGTTGTTGAAAATTCTAGAAGAACCAGGGGAAGATACTTTTTTCTTCTTTATATTACCTCGGGTAAATTCCTTACATCCAACCCTGCTGTCTCGAGTCCAAGTTATAAGTTTAGAAAATTTTTTACCAGAAGATAATTTCTTTACAAAACCTGTTAAAGACCGGCTGGATTTTGTCGCAGATTTAATTAAAAAACATAAAGATGATGAAACAAGCGGAAATTTGCGGAATGTGGCTGTTCAGATTCTCAATAACTACGAGCTTTCAATTAAAAATAAGAAGAAACTAATATCTCGTGACGAGTCTTGGAAACTAAAAGAGGTAATTAAAATGCGTCAATACTTATCAACACCAGGGGCATCAGTGAAAATGATTTTAGAACATCTAGCTCTTGTGATATAATAAATGTATATGGCTTACAGCAATAATAATTTAAAAATAGAATTAAAAAAGATTGAGGAATGGCTTTTGAAAGAATTTTCACAAATTCACAGTGGCCGAGCAACCCCTCTGGTGCTCGATTCAGTTATGGTAGAAAGTTATGGAAGCTTTATGCCGATCAAGAATGTGGCATCTGTCACAGTAGAGGATCCTAAAACTTTGCGCATCGCTCCTTGGGATAAAAATCAAATTAAAGATATTGAGAAGGCGATCCAATCTGCGGACATTGGACTTTCTGTGTTATCCGAGAGTGATGGAGTACGAGCGATCTTTCCAATGCTGACGACTGAGACCCGCACTAAGCTTGTAAAGATTGTGAAGGAAAAACTCGAAGATGCGCGTATTTCTGTACGCAAAATACGCGGAGAAGAAATGGATACAATTGAGGATTTACCCGAAGATGATCAGCGCAGGGCAAAAGAAGAGATTCAAAAGTGTGTTGATGAAGCTAACCAAAATCTTGAAGCAAGTTTTAATAAAAAAGAAAGTGAAATAATGAATTAATATGAGTATTATTATTTTTCTAATTATTTTACTTGTACTTGTTATTTCTCATGAATTTGGGCATTTTATTGTTGCCAAAAAGGCGGGTATACGAGTAGATGAATTCGCTTTTGGGTTCAAGCCACGCCTTTTCAGTATTAAAAAAGGTGAGACTCGTTATAGCTTCAATCTCCTTCCAATTGGGGGATATGTTTCTATTTACGGAGAGAATCCAGATGAAGAATCTATCAATGGTCCCGATAAGGATCGAAGTTTTGTAAATAAGCCGAAATATATTCAGGCTCTAGTTATGATCGCAGGTGTTGTAATGAATTTCTTGGTTGCGTGGCTTCTAATATCTGTTGGGTTTATGACCGGGCTTCCTTCTTCTGTAGATAATGCACCAGCGGGGAGTAATATTGAAAATGTAATGGTAACAGTTACAAGTGTTATCCCAGGCTCACCGGCTGAAAAGGCTGGGATTAAAGTTAGAGATCGGATTCAAGGGTTATCAAGTGGTGTGGATACAAGTGAAGCGCCTTCATTCGAAAGTGTCCAATACTTTATTCGCCAACATCCTCAAGATGAAATAAATTTTTCTGTATTAAGAGGGGATGAAATTAAAGAGGTTAAAATGACTCCCATACAAAATGAAAGTAATTCTGCGATTGTGGGTATAAGTATGGATAGGATTGGAACATTGAAATTGCCGGTGCATGAAGCTATCTGGTCTGGGTTGAAATTGTCCCTGAATCTTACCAAGGCAACCTTTATGGGATTCTATCATTTGATTCACGATGCAATTGTGGGTAAGGGAGATTTTAATTCGATCAGTGGACCTGTCGGCATTGTGGGAATTGTTGGGGATGCTGCAAGTTTCGGATTTGTTTACTTGTTGTCATTTACGGCTCTTATATCGATCAATCTTGCTGTGATAAATTTGATTCCATTCCCAGCTCTTGATGGTGGACGACTTCTCTTTCTCTTAATTGAAAAAATTAAAGGTTCTCGTATCAAACCTCAAGTGGCAAATATGATAAACCTAGTTGGATTTGGCCTCCTAATGCTTTTGATGCTAGTGGTGACTTATCACGATATTGTAAAGTTGTTGTAAAAAAAGCCATCTGATTTCAAATGGCTTTTTAAAAGCTGGTGTTTTTGAGAACTTACTCTGTAGAATGTAAACTCACCCCTGTTCTTTCCCTGTTACTTCTTTCAGGTGGATTGAGGTTGGTGCGCAGAGTATTAATAATCTCTCCTGAAACAAGAGGCTTACGATCTGCTTCCTCCGACAGAACTACAGAATCCACATTATGTTCAAGTTTAAAATTGGCAATCAATCCTTCAACTTGCCATCGTACAGTTTCCTCGGGTGTTGATCCGGGTCTTTCACTCCAAACGTCGGTGTGGATTGCGATTGTAGATTTCTCAATACTGTGTAAAATGTGTAAAATTACACAGTAAACTTTTTTTGGTGTTCCGTTTATCTCTCCCATGTTTAAATAATTTGTTATATTCACTGTAATATCATTTTATTGCAATGTCAATTTTTCTATGATACAATGCATACATCATTAATTTCCGTCAATGACGGATCCGCTTAAAGCGGAATTTTTTATATTATTTTATGCAAATCAGAAACATCGCAATTATAGCTCACGTGGACCATGGCAAAACAACCCTAACAGATGAGTTGATGAAACAATGTGGGATGAATGACACAGGAGCTACTATGGATTCCAATGCCCTCGAACAAGAGCGTGGTATTACGATTTATGCCAAGAATACTTCTGTAAATTATAAAGGTACAAAAATCAATATTGTGGATACTCCAGGCCACGCGGACTTCGGATCAGAAGTTGAGCGAGTTTTGCGTGCGATTGACTCTGTATTGTTGCTTGTTGATGCGCAAGAGAGCCCAATGCCTCAAACTCGATTCGTATTGAAAAAGTCTTTAGAGTTAGGCTTGAAGCCAATTGTTGTTATTAACAAAATTGATAAGCCTGCAGCAAATCCGGATAAAGTGCACGAAGAAGTCCTCGAACTCTTCTTGGAACTTGGTGCCAACGAAGAACAAATCGATTTCAAAACAATTTATGCTATTGGCCGACAAGGTATTGCCAAGCGTAATTTAACTGATGAGTCAAAAGATTTATCTCCACTTCTGGACCTAGTGCTCGAAGATGTGGCAGAAGCTTCCAAGAATCCAGAAGCTCCTTTTGTTGCCCAAGTATTTAACCTTGGATATGACAATTTCTTGGGTAGATTAGCTATCGTACGTGCGTATAGTGGATCTATAAAAACTGGGTCTAATATTTTCGTAAAAAAGCCAGATGGTGAAACTCGAACTGCCAAAATAACAAAAATGTTTACCTTTCACGGTATTGCGCGAAAAGATGCAGATGTTCTAACCACAGGGGATATTGCAATTATGGCTGGTATTCCGGATGTATTTATCGGAGAAACAATTTCAATCAATTCTGACGCAGAACCAATGCCATCTATTGCCATTGACGAGCCAACAATTTCACTTAATTTCTTGGTTAACGATTCACCTTTTGCTGGACGCGAAGGGAAATATGTGACAGGAAGACAGATTCGTGAAAGATTGGAAAAGGAACTTGAAATAAATGTCGGTCTAAAAATCAATTTTGATGGAACAGATCAAGAAGAAATGCAAGAAGGATATTTGGTCTACGGCCGTGGCGAATTACACATTGCTGTATTGCTCGAGAATATGCGTCGTGAAGGGTACGAACTTCAAGTTTCGCAACCACATGTCATCATAAAAGAAGAAAATGGTAAAAAATTAGAGCCTTACGAAGAAGTGACTATTGATGTACGAAGTGAATTCTCTGGAAGTGTTATTGAAAAACTTTCTCAAAGAAAAGGAATGCTTACAAGTATGAATGAAAAAGAGGGCATCACTCGAATCTTAATGGAAATTCCAACTCGAGGTCTTTTAGGTTACCGCGGACAATTTGTGGTAGATACAAAAGGTGAGGGTCTACTTTCTTCGCAATTTATTGGGTTCAAAGATTACGCTGGTGAAATAA
This sequence comes from uncultured Candidatus Saccharibacteria bacterium, assembly GCA_964580855.1. Classification (GTDB taxonomy): domain Bacteria; phylum Patescibacteriota; class Minisyncoccia; order Phycocordibacterales; family UBA9973; genus UBA8515. Next base: position 21,782 of record CAZOLF010000002.1, on the reverse strand, counting down.
AGAAGCGTGATGTTGGGTCAATGACAAGTATGACAAGCGGTATGGCTGTGGCATTTGCACTTTGGAATCTGCAAGATCGCGGAATTTTGTATGTTGATCATGGGACAGAAGTTTATGAAGGCATGGTTATTGGGAATGTTACAAAAGGTGATGAGATGGCTGTGAATCCAATAAAAGGTAAACAACTGACAAATATGCGTGCATCTGGTACAGATGAAGCAGTTAATGTAAAGCCACCATATGTGCTCTCTATTGAGCGGGGACTTGAGACAATGTCCGACGATGAATACCTTGAAATTACACCAAAGTCTGTGCGATTGCGCAAGAAATTTTTGACCGAGCAAGAGAGATCAAAAAATAAATCTTCCAAATAAGCCTTATTATATAAGCTTTATCCAGACAGTTGACTTTATATTATTATAATGATATTGTGAAAGGGTAAAATAAATTTTAATATATTAATTTTTTATAAATGTATGTCAATAGCTATTAATTTTAAGCCAAAACAGGTCACTAAAAAAATACTTTCTCATCTTCCAGAACGCTCGTATGAAGTTGTTATAAACCGATTTGGTTTAGGAAATAATGCTGAAAGAAAAACACTAGAATCAATTGGAGATACATATGGTATTACCCGTGAACGCGTAAGACAGATTGAAAATGCTGCACTAGCACTAATTCGTAAGTCTGAAGCTTTCAAATCTGAAGTTGGGGTTTTTGAAGAACTTAAAACTATCATGCA
>CAZOLF010000002.1:16922-21030 GCA_964580855.1 uncultured Candidatus Saccharibacteria bacterium | reverse complement strand
GATTTACTCAACCATATTTCAAAAGAGGCTTTGGTGCAAAATCATATACACTTATACTTAACTCTTGGAGATGATTTTAAAAAAGAAAAGGAGGATGATCATTTTAAGTCTCGTTGGAGTGTTAGTGATGAAGTTTCTGAGGCGGTGCATAACGCACTTAAGGATCTGTACTCAAATCTCGATGATCAAGATTTAATTTCTGAAAATGATATTGTTGAGAAGTTTTTGCAAAGTATCAAAAATATTTCTGACAAATATAAAAATGAAGAAATTGCGCGTCGATGGCTTTCAATTTCAAAAAAGATAAGTAAAAACCCTCTAGGGGAATGGGGTAAATCTACATCTAGTAATATAAAAACTCGTGGAATCAAAGACTATGCATTTCTCGTAATGCGAAAACATGGTAGCCCGATGCACTTCCGCGAAGTTGCAAAATCAATCGGAGACACTTTTGGAAAGAAGACTCATACAGCAACTTGCCATAATGAACTTATTAAAGATACTCGTTTTGTACTTGTGGGCAGGGGAATATACGCTTTGAAAGAATGGGGTTACAAGACAGGAGTTGTTCGTGATGTGATAAAAGAATTAATCAAAACAAACGGTCCAATGTCGAAAGATGATATTGTAAATCATGTAATGAAAGAAAGATATTTGAAAAAGAATACAATACTTGTAAATCTGCAAAATGCTAAATATTTCAAAAAAAATAAATCTGGACTTTACACAATCGCATAATTATAGTAAAAACCTCTTCAATTAAATTTTGAAGAGGTTTTTACTATTTACTGTGTGTTATAATAAATGTGTGGTTATATTAGAGTTTATAATCAAACTAATCGGATATCTTATGCCAATACCTTTGGCCTATTTGGCGTTCCATCTATGGCATCATTACCGTCAGGAGCAATTTATAATGGGTATTAAATGGGCACTTCTTGAAATCCAAGTGCCTCGTGATGTGGTAAAGACGCCGGCTGCGATGGAACTCATCTTTTCTAATGCTTTTTATCATAAAAGTTTCAAAGGTTTTTGGGAGCAATATGTCCAAGGTGCACCTTGGTTCTGGTTTTCACTTGAGATGGTTTCAATTGAAGGAAAGGTACACTTCTTTGTTCGAACTCCTACCCGTGTAAAAAATTTAGTAGAAACTCAAATATATGCTCAGTATCCTCAAGCAAAAGTTATTGAAGTTGATGATTATGCTATGCATGTCCCTAAGATTACTAAAAATGGTAATTGGTATATGTGGGGTTGTGAATTTAATAAGTTGCAACATGACTCTCGGCCCATCAAAACATATCGTGACATGGAAGATTTAAAAACTGGTCTAGATGAAGAATTTAAAGTTGATCCGATTACGCCTACCATTGAATATCTTGGATCACTTGGTAAGGGTGAACAACTTTGGATTCAAATTGTCGTTCGTCAAAGTATCAAGACTTATCATAGTCATCGCTTAAAGAAGCATGTGGATTTTAAAGAAGCTGCTCAAGATCACTTGGAAGAATTATTCGCGCCATATACTCAAATTAAAAAAGGTGGAGGTCCTGGTGGTTCAGATGCTAGAGAAGTTCGTGCTCCCGCACACTTGGATCCTATCATCAAGACAATTGTGCGTAATCTTGAGGAAATCCATTTTGATTGTGGAATTCGAATGATTGTTTTGTGTCGCAAAGATTTAGTTTCTGAAGCTCAGTTCAATAATAGACGTCGTGAGTCACGTCTTATATGGCGTCAGTATGCTGCACCTTTGCTGAATGAATTAAATCGTGTGAATTCGACACAGTTCGATGCAACATGGGCTGATCCAACTGGAATGGCATTGAATAAAATCAAAGCTCGTATGCTTGATTTTTATCGTCTAAGAACTTTTTTCCATCCACCAGTTCAATACAGTTTTCAATATCCGAAACTTCTGTCAGGATTCTTTCCATCAGGAAGCCCGTTCATTTTTGTTATGAGCACAGAAGAGTTGGCTACGATCTTCCATTTCCCTGGTATGGTTTCTGAAACTCCAAGCTTCAAGCGTATTGAGTCAAAGATTGCAAAGCCACCTTCCAATTTGCCTTCTTAATTTATGGATGAAATATTTAAAAATGAAGAAACTAATAAAACGAAAAAATATTTTCGAACTTTTGGGATGGTTGTCATAGTCTTATCCCTCTTTGTTTTATTTTGGGTTTTTATTTTGCGTCCTCCTAAAATGGAAGAACCTGTATTGATACATATTTCTAAAGGTGATAGTGTTGAATTTATTGCGAATCAACTTGAAGATAAGAATGTTGTGGGTTCATCCAAATTCTTACAGTCATTCATTGCATTTCTCGGGGGTGACCAGAAAATTAAACTAGGGGATTATTACTTCGACGAACCGTTATGGTTACCAAATGTAGCTTATCGAATTGTGTCTGGGGTGCATAATATTGACCCTATAAAAGTTACTATTCCTGAAGGTAGTAATAATTCTGAAATTTTATTGATCTTAGAAAGAAAATTACCAGAATTTGATGGAGATAAATTTTTAAAAGAAACACAAAATTTACAAGGATATCTATTCCCTGATACATATTTTATTTACCCACTTACAACAGTAAGTGAAGTGGTGAGTATACTAAAGGATACATTCAAGCAAAAAACAAAGAAAGTGTTAGCTCAAGGATATAAAAATTATTCGCAGGATGAAATTCTAGTAATGGCTTCCATTATTGAAGAAGAAGCAAGTGGAGATAAGGATAGAGATATTATAGCTGGTATTTTATGGTCTAGGTTAGAAAAGGGAATGTTGCTTCAAGTCGATGCCGAACCTTCAACTTATAAAATTCAAGGTTTACCACAAAAACCTATTACCAATTCCGGCCTTGCTTCACTTGAAGCAACTGTTAATCCAAAGGAGAGTTCATACCTTTTTTATCTTCATGATAAAAGTGGTATGATACATCTGGCAAAAACTTATACCGAGCATAAGAATAATATAAAGAAATATTTAAAATAATGAAAAAACACAGACTTGCTTTTATAGATACAGAAACAACTGGTTTCGATTCAGACCTGCATGAACTTATTGAAGTTGGTGTTGTGTTAGTGGATCAAGATTGGACTATGGAGATTCCAACTTTTAAAATTGTTGAGGAGTTTGAAATAAAGATTAAACCAAAACATATTGAAACTGCTGATCAGACATCATTAAAAATTAACAAATACAATGAGTTGGATTGGCAAGACGCTTATGAAATCAAAGAGGCTTTGAAAATCATTAATACAAAAGTCAAAGATTGCATTATGGTTGCACATAATTTATGCTTTGATACATCCTTTATCGATAAGGCTTATAAACAAAATGGTATAAAGAATGAAATGCATTATTTACGTCTAGATACAATAAGTCTCCACCACAAGAATCAATACCACAAGTAGAAGTTGAACAAGTAATAACAATGGCTTTTGCAAAATTGCACGGAAAAGATGATATAGATAAATATTCGCTACGTACTCTGTGTGAGTATTTCAAAATTAATAATAAAAATGCACATAGTGCTTTGTCAGATGCACGAGCTTTATTCCAATTATTTAAACATTTAATAAATATATGATACTTACAACTAAATCATCAAAAGAGTATGAGCTTCTAGACTCAGGCGATGGGTATAAGCTTGAACGTTATGGAAATATTGTATTTTCACGCCCAGATCCGGAAGCTCTGTGGAGGAAAAAACAACCTTCAAATATTTGGAATAATGCCGATGCAATATTTACTCGCAAGGGTCAGAAGAATGAATGGAAATTAAAGCCAACTGTTCCGAAAAATTGGCAGATAGAATTTGGCGGGCATAATTTTATTATTAAACCCACCTCTTTTAAACACACAGGACTTTTTCCTGAGCAATTAGCAAACTGGGAGTGGATGGTAGATGTAATAAGTGATTCGAAGGTTCAAACTCCTAAAGTATTAAACTTATTTGCCTATACTGGTGGAGCAACGATTGCTTGTGCAAAAGCTGGAGCTTCTGTTACTCACGTAGATGGGTCCAAAGTTGCAGTTTCGTGGGCAAGTGAAAATGCAGAAATTTCAGGCCTAAAAGACAAACCAATTCGATGGATTGTTGAT
>CAZOLF010000002.1:5905-16912 GCA_964580855.1 uncultured Candidatus Saccharibacteria bacterium | reverse complement strand
TATATGATGCAATATTGATGGATCCTCCTGCGTTTGGTCATGGACCAAAAGATGAAATCTGGAAAATTGAAGACCAGTTTACACAACTTATCGAATTATGTAAAAATGTTTTATCAAAAGACCCGCTATTCGTTCTTATTAATGGCTATACTGCGGGCTACTCTCCAATTGCTTATGAAAACGTACTGAAAGATATGATGAAGGAATACAAAGGTACTATTGAAATTGGAGAACTTGCAATCAAAGAATCCGAAAGTGACCGTCTGCTTCCAGCCGGCATTTTTGCACGATGGGAAAGAGAATAATTGCTTTTTCTTTATAGGTTGTTATTGTGAAGAAAAAGACACAATTATGGCAAAGAAAAAAACTCTTCGCCCTAATGTGGCGATTCCTGAAAATGCTTCTCTGAAGGAAACTGAAAAAAATTTATTAGATTTAGATATTTTAATTGGAAAAAGATTAAGATTTGAAACTATCTATAAATTTATCAGGAGGACTATCTTGATTCGAACTTTCTTAAAACAAATACAAAACGAAATCGTAACGGAAGAAGATTCTTTTTTACGAGTTGAGGATTGTAGATACAAAGGAGCTGAAAACACCGACTGTATAATCTTTTTCAAAAAGATAGAAAATGTAATCGAGGATTTTTTTGTTGATGATATAGATCAAGATATAGATCAAGATATTATTGATTTATCAGGAGAAGCAACAGAAGTCAAAATTCGAGAGGTTGCCGTTCCATTTAAAATTGTCACCTCAAAAGAAGAAAGAATGACTCACAAAATAACAAATCCTTCTATACCGACTCTTTTTTATCGAACGCAAATTAAATCGTCTAAACTTTTCCAGAAGTTTTTTGATATGGCTATAGTATATACCTCCACAGGTAAAATCTTACACATCTAAAGCCCGCCACATATAATGATGGCGGATTTTATGTTAGTATCCTTATATATGCCAAAAAATAACCAAAATAAAACAATATTTGTGGGGGTTAGTGGCGGAGTAGACAGCTCTGTTTCTTTAGCGATCCTTCGCGAGCAAGGATATAATGTTGTTGGGGTATTTATACGCACATGGACACCTGACTTTATCGAATGTACATGGCGTGATGAACGGCGTGATGCTATGCGTGTATGTGCGTACCTCGATGTACCATTTCTTGAATGTGATGCCGAAGAGGCTTACAAGAAAGGCGTGGCAGATTATATGATAGATGAATACAAAAAAGGCAATGTTCCAAACCCAGATGTAATGTGTAATCGCGAAGTGAAATTTGGTGTCTTTTGGCAATTTGCAAAAGAGCACGGCGCAGATTTCATTGCCACAGGTCATTATGCCCGAAATGATAACGGATTGAAAAAAGGTGTTGACCCGAGTAAAGATCAATCATATTTCCTCTGGACTCTAAAAAATGAAGATCTCACACACACCCTTTTTCCCATTGGACACTTACCAAAGACCGAAGTTCGTAAACTTGCAGAGAAATATAAATTACCAACCGCTACAAAGAAAGATAGCCAAGGCGTGTGCTTCCTAGGTCCACTTGATATGAAAGATTTCCTGAAACATTACATCGATAGTAAGTCAGGAGATGTTGTAAATACAGAGGGGAAAATAATTGGTAATCACGATGGCGCAATATTTTTTACACTCGGTGAAAGACACGGATTTAATATTACTGATAAGGGTGTAACAGACGAGCCGTACTATATTGTAGCAAAAGATTTAGATAGAAATGTTTTAATAGTTTCGCATAATAAAAATGAATTTCAAAAAAATAATAATGAAATAGAATTGGGAAAAGTTGTAGTAAGAGGGAATTTAGATACAGAAAAAGAATATCAGGCTCAAATTCGATATCATGGAGAATTGTTACCAATCAAAATCATGTCTCAAGAAAAAGATAAAATAACAATAAAATTTAAAAAATCCGACCCTACTGCCTCATCGGGGCAATCAGTAGTAATCTATGATGGGGATATATGCCTTGCAGGCGGAGTGATTTTATAGTCTAATAGAAATATGGAGAATAAACAGAAAAATTGTCAAAATTGCAAACAAGATTTTATCATAGAGTCAGAAGATTTTATTTTTTATGAAAAAATCAAAGTTCCCCCACCGACATTTTGCCCAGATTGTCGCACCGCACGAAGACTTTCATGGAGGAATGAAATGTCACTCTATAAAAGAAAATGTAGTGTTCAATCACACGAAGAAACATTAATTTCAATGTATAGCCCAGATATAAATGTTAATGCTGTTGATTTAAAATACTGGTGGAGTGATGGTTGGGATCCAATGGATTTTGGTATGCCTTACGATTTTTCAAGACCCTTTTTTGATCAATGGAAAGAATTGTATACACGCGTCCCTTTGCAGTGCTTATCAAATTCCAAAGCAACAAATAGTGATTATTGTAATATCGCAGAGGAAAGCAGAGATAGCTATCTTTGCTCTGCCTCATGGAAAATTGAAAGGACCTTTTACTCTAATAGGGTAATGGAAATCAAGGATTCATCTGATCTGTATGTTGTAGACAAATCTGAGCTATGTTATGAGGATGTTATTTGTTCAGATTCATATCAACTTTTATATTCTTTAAAATCAAAAAATTGTGTTGATTCACATTTTTTGTATGATTGTATTGGGTGTACAGATTGTTTTGGTTGCACAAATTTACGTAATCAATCATATTGCATGTGGAATGTTCAACTTTCAAAAGAAGAATATAAGCAGAGAATTTCTGAGATAGATTTATCAAGTTACAAAATAATACAAGAGTTAAAACAGAAGTTTGAAGAGCTTTATTTATCATCAATTCACCGTTTCGCAAACCAAATTAAAATTGTTGACTCAACAGGAGATAATATAGAGGGTCTCAAGAATTCAAAAAAATGTTTTGACACAAGTGGTAAGATTGAAGATTCAAAATTTATTCATTGGGCTAAAGTGAGCGCAAAAGATGTGTATGACTCTGGGCCAGGTGTTGGTATGGGTGATCTAATGTACGAGGTTTTTGATACAGGAATAGGTAATTTTAGAAATCTTTTTACCAACGTTGTGTATAGTTCAAGCGACATGGAGTATGCTTTCAATTGTTATAACTGTACAAATATATTTGGCTGTATTGGATTACGAAGTAAAAATTATTGTATATTAAATCAACAATATTCAAAGGAAGAATATGAATTATTAGTTCCACAAATCAGGCAACATATGATAGATATGCCGTATATAGATTCGCTCGACAGAAAATATTCTTACGGGGAGTTTTTCCCAAGTGATCTTTCACCATTTGCATATAATGAGACTGTTGCACAAGATTATTTTCCATTAACAAAGGAAATTGCTATTAGTCGTGGTTATAAATGGAGGGAAAGACATTCAAATGAATATAAGATTACGATCGACGCTAAGGATTTGCCTGATAGGCTCGAAGACACTCCTGAAACAATTACAAACGAAATAATTGGTTGTATTCATAATGGTAATTGTAACGACCGTTGTTCTAAGGCGTATAAAATAACTCAAGATGAATTTAATTTATACAAACGCTTACACATACCACTACCAAGACTTTGCTTTGGTTGTAGGCATGATGAAAGGCTACGAAAGCGTAACCCAATGAAATTATGGCATAGAACTTGTATGTGCCATAAAGAGAATCATCAACATTTAGGTGTTTGTACAAACGAATTCGAAACTTCTTATGCACCAGAACGACCGGAAATTATTTACTGTGAAAAATGTTATCAACAGGAAGTAATGTAATTTTATGCTTATTTGATATAATGAATATATGACAAACTTTTTTGATGCGCAAACAATGGATATTATTATCCGTTTAGGGGTTGCTTTGATCTTGGGTATGATTATAGGTACAGAGCGAATGTGGGCTGGGAAAATAGCTGGTATGCGTACATATGCGCTTGTTGCAATGGGAAGTGCCTTGTTTATCATAATTTCAATTATCGTTACCAGTAGTTTTGGGGATAAAGTAACTTTTGATCCAATGCGAGTAGCTGCTCAGATTATTTCTGCAGCAGGATTTATTTGTGCGGGGTTAGTATTTGTCCGTAAGGATGGTGTGACAGGTCTGACTTCTTCTGCTGGGTTATGGGTGGCTGTGGGTATTGGTATGGCTTGTGGTTTCGGCTTCTTTAAAATGGCTTTTATCACAACAATCTTCACACTGTTTGTTTTTATTGTTTTATGGTTCATAGAAGATAAAATAAAAAACAGCAAACATTTTAAAAACAACCAAAATAATATAGATAATTAAAATATAAAAATCCCTGAACGTAAAAATTCTGGGATTTTTATTTTTCACTAATTTTTGCTATATTGTACATATGAATTCTACTGAAATTCGCCAGAGATTCTTAAAGTTTTTTGAAGCTAGGGGGCACAAAATTTTGCCTTCAGCGTCTTTGGTCCCCGAAAATGATCCTTCGGTTTTGTTTAATACTGCCGGCATGCAACCACTGGTGCCGTATTTAATGGGTCAAAAGCACCCATTAGGAACTCGCTTAGTTAATATTCAAAAATGTGTACGAACACAGGATATAGATGAGGTAGGTGATAATACTCACGATACATTTTTTGAAATGATGGGTAATTGGTCATTGGGTGATTATTTTAAAGAAGAAGCAATTGGGTGGTCATATGAATTTTTAACTAATAAAGAAGAAGGGCTCGGTCTTGATCCTAATCGATTGTATATAACAGTTTTTGAAGGTGACGAAAATGCACCGAAAGATACAGAAGCATTTGAGATCTGGGAAAAGTACATTCCTGAAAATCGAATTTATTTTATGAGTGCAAAATCTAATTGGTGGAGCGTCGGAGATAATGGTCCTTGTGGTCCAGATACAGAGATGTTTTATGATGTAACACTTGAAGGTCTAGGGGATTTAACCAAAGAAGAATATATGCAAGCTGATGAGGAACAGAAAGTTGTGGAAATCTGGAATGATGTTTTTATGCAGTATGAAAAGAAAGATGGAAAAGTCATTGGTAAACTTTCTCAGACAAATGTTGATACGGGGTCAGGTCTTGAGCGAATAGTGATGGCCGTTCAAAAGAAAGATAATATTTTTGATACAGATTTGTTTGAAAAAATAATATCTAAAATAAATGAGTTGGCAAATAATGAAAATACTCGCGCAAAAAGAATTGTTGCCGATCATATTCGTACGAGTGTATTAATGATAGCGGATGGTGTTATTCCTGGAAACTCTGGGCGTGGATATATTCTCCGTCGTTTACTTCGTCGAGCAATACGTTTTTCAGATGTACTTGAACTTAAGCATGGTGGGACAGAAAGTTGTCTTCGTTATATTGCGCAGGAAGTTGTAAATAAATATGAAAATGTTTACGAAAATGTTAAGTTGTCAGAATCAAAAATTATATCAGAAATTGGAAAAGAGGAAGAACGTTTTAGGTTAACTCTTAAAAATGGCTTGAAAGAATTCGAAAAAGGAATCGATCCATTTGTGCTGGCAACTACGTACGGTTTTCCGATCGAATTGACACTTGAGCTCGCGCAAGAAAAGGGGATTGTTGTTGATATTGAAGATTTTAATAAAAAAATGGCCGAGCACCAAAAATTGTCCCAAACTGCTTCGGCTGGGATGTTCAAGGGTGGCTTGGCAAATCACAACGAACAAACTATCAAATTGCACACCGCACACCATTTACTATTGGCGGCGTTGCAACAAGTATTGGGTAAAAGTGTAAAGCAGCGGGGTAGTAATATTACTGAAGAGCGTTTGCGCATAGACTTCATGTTTGAGCGTAAAATGACAGATGAAGAAAAAAAGCAGGTTGAAGATATTGTGAATGAAAAAATTGCTCAAGGTTTAAATGTAATTAGAAGAGAAATGCCTCTTGTAGAAGCCGAGAAGTTAGGGGCCGAGATGGAATTTGGCGCCAAATACCCAGAAATGGTTAGTGTGTACACAATTGAAGATACAAATGGTAATCAATTCTCCAAAGAATTTTGTGGAGGTCCGCATGTGTCTAATACAAAAGAACTTGGGAATTTCAAAATTCAAAAAGAAGAATCAGTAGCACAAGGCATTCGACGCATAAAAGCTACTTTAGAATAGCAATCTATAGTATAATAAGAATGTATGGGATTTTTTTCTTCAGGGAAAAATAATAATTTAGTTGCACTATTTGGAATTAGTAGTGGTAGTGTTGGTGGTGCATTAGTAGAATATTCTAAAAATACAAAAGGTGAATTACAGCCAAAAATTATTGCTCAAGCTCGTACCGAGATGGCTTTCCAAGAAGAACTCGACTTCGAACGGTTTTTTATTGAAATGCAAAAAGCATTAAAAAAGACCGCTGAGAAAATTTATTCCGAAAAGAAAGGTGCACCCAAACATATAGTATGTACACTCGGGTCACCTTGGTATTTTTCTGAAACACGAATCATTCATTACGAAAAGCCTAAAGATTTTCTGGTTACCCGTAAATTGATGGAAGATTTATTGAGTTCTGAGCGTAAGGTTGTAGAGCAATCTTACAAGACAAAATATGAGAAAATAAGCGGAGAAGCTATTCTCCTGGAGAATAAAATTTTGCATACATCTATGAATGGGTATTCTATTGATAATCCTATCGGTAAACAAGCTAAAAGTCTGGATATGCATCTTTTCATAAGTCTCAGTCCTAAGGTCTGTATATCAGGAATCGAGGAATCTCTTCAGAAATTTTTTCATCATACACCGATTTCTTATACTTCTTTTATGACATCATTCTTTATTACTGCGCGTGACAGATATGCTACAACCCTATCTTGTTTGCTTATAGATATGAATGCGGAAATTTCTGATATTGGTCTCGTTAGCGATGGAATTCTGAGTGCCAATATCTCTTTTCCCCTTGGGCGAAATTATATCCTCCGAACTTTCAAGGAGAAGTTAAAAATGACCGAAGAACAGATTTCTTCGGCCTTGAGTATGATTTCTTCAAACACAATGAGTGATACTGAGAAGAATAGACTTGCCCCAGTTTTGAATAAAATTAAAGAGGATTGGTGTAAAATGTTTCGTGAAGCTTTAGCTAAATTACCGAAAACTTTGTATATTCCAGATACAGCACTTCTAGTTTCTGAGAATGATATATCCAGTTGGTTTACCTCTATGTTGCGCGAAGAGGATTATGTTGTAGAATCAATCAATACAAACAAGAAAAAGTTTAATGTGATTCCAATCCAGGGTTCTGATCTACTTGATATGTGTCAAATTAAAAATGGGGCTTGCGATCAATTTTTAATGGTCGACGCCATAGCTTTAAATAGAATACTTGAAAAATAATATGCCAAAGAAATTAATGCAAGACATAATAGTAAAGAAGCACACTGCACAAAATTTGCCTACTTTATCTGTGCCTCGCGATGAATCAGAAAAAACTTCAAAATACTTCTCAATCCAAAAGGAAAAGCCAATTGTTGAAAATAACGTAGAGTTTGAGAGCCGGCCAATTATTGAAAAGTCAGATTTCCAGAGGCCTAGATCTTCTTATTTAAAATTCTTTCTGTATATCTTAGCTATTGCAATTTTTATTGGGGGACTTTACTTTTTATCTTTATACTTTGCTCAAGTGAAGGTATATGTCAAAGCTAAACAGCAAAATTTTGTTCTCACGGATGAGTCGTTCTCAGCAACACGTTCCAAAAATGCTGGGATTAATTTTGAAATAATGATAGTAGAAGGCGAAGAAAAGAAGGACCTAATCTTTACCGAACAAAAGGAACTTGCGTCAAAAGCGAAAGGTGTAGTCGTTTTGTATAATGAATTTAGTAATAAGCCACAGAAATTGCTTATAAATACTAAGCTTGTAGATTCCGATAAGCGTATATATTTGACAGATAAAGTAGTTTCTATCCCAGGGTATACAACTAAGGGTACAAAAATAATTCCTGGTAGTGTTGAAGTTGAAGTTACTGCAAGTTCTATTGGGAGTGCTTATAATGGAGATCCAAGAGATTTCTCTATTTTAGCCTTCCTCAAAACACCGAAAGAGAAGAAGATCTATGCCAGATCCAAAGGCCCTCTTTCCGGAGGTGGAAGTGGAAATGTTTTTGTTCCATCTGCTGAACAAAAGGGTATTATTAGTTCAAGTGTTTCAAATGATTTACGTTCAAAACTTGAGAAAAAGTTAATTGCACAGATACCCCCTGAATACATTGCCTACCCTGGTAGTATGCAATTTCATCTTAGTTTAAATACAGATGATATACAATCCCCAACCCAAGAAGCAAGTGTGGTGGGCAAGGGCTCAATGGTCACAGTCCTATTAAAAGAGAAAGATTTAGAGCGTGCAATTATAAAATCCGTATATCCTGCGGTCACTTCAACTGAAATTTCACAAATTACAGTTCCTCAAATCAAAGATCTAACGCTTAAACTTGATGCAAATATTTTAAAACTCGATAAAAATACAAGCAGTTTATCTTTTACTCTTAAAGGTGATGGTCATCTGCTTTGGCATCCAAATCTCGAAGTCTTGCAAAAGCAAATTGTAGGGATTTCAAAAAGTAATCTTGATGCTGTGTTTGCTCAAAATGTGGGGATTGCTAGCGCGCGTACAGTTTTCCGACCCCCTTGGAAAAAAACCACCCCCACTGAGATTTCAAAGATTAAAATTTTTCAAGAATAATAATTGACATATTTTATAAATTCAATTATTATATAAGCACATTCATGAATCAAAACACAAACGATAATACAGTTCTTGGAGTTGTTACAGAAGCTTTACCTAATACATTGTTTAGAGTAGATATTGGGGAAGAAAAAATAATCATTGCATATTTGGCTGGTAAAATGCGTATGCATCGGATTAAAGTTCTGATTGGCGACAGGGTAGAAGTCTTACTTGATCCGTATGGAGGGAAGGGTAGGATCACAAAGAGGTTATAAGCTTGCAATTTTTTCGTAGATAGTGTACTATATTGGGACACATACGAAATTGTTAAATAGGGTTAAAAACCCTTTATTTTGTTAGTTATTTTGTAAAATATGAAAATCAAATCAGCTGTAAAGAAAATTTGTGCAAAATGTAAAATGGTTAAAAGAGCCAGACATCTTCGTGTTATTTGCGATAATCCTAAACACAAACAAAAACAATAATTTATGAGAATCTTCGGTATAACTATTCCAAATGAAAAACGTCTTGATATCGCCCTTACTGTTATTTACGGTATTGGTGTTTCTAGAGCGCAAACAATTTTGAAAGACTCAAATGTGGATTATACTCGTAATGGTGAGACATTAACTCCTGACGAAGAAAATTCAATTCGTAAAGCAATTGAAAGTCTTACTGTTGAAGGAACACTAAAGCGTGAAATTTCGGCTAATATAAAAAGACTAAAAGATATCAAGGCATACAGAGGAGTACGACATATGCGTAAAATGCCAGTAAAAGGTCAACGCACAAAGACAAATTCCAGAACCGTTCGAGGAAATGTTCGAAAGACAATGGCAAGTGGTCGCCGAAAGGAGAGTAAGACATAGTAATAATTAATTTTTATATAATGGCAAAAACTACTAAAACTGAAGAAGTAAAGAAGGATGACGTGGCAGCAGTCGTCGAAGCACCAAAGGTAAAAACCCCAAAGAAAAAGGTGGTAGCTGGTACTTTGTATGTTCAAGCAACTTTCAATAATACTCTAGTAACAGTTACAGATAAAGATGGCAATAAACTTTTTGCAACATCTTCAGGAGCACTAGGCTTTAAGGGCGCTAAGAAAGGTACACCATTTGCGGCCTCAAAGGCTGGTAATGTTATGGGAGAAAAAGCTAAAGCTTTAGGGATAAAGGAAGTTGATGTTGTTGTTAAAGGTGTAGGAAGTGGCCGAGAGCCAACAATCCGTGCATTTATGGCTTATGATATCGAAATTACAAGTATAAAGGATATGACCCCAGTTCCTCATAATGGTCCAAAGCCTAAGAAACCACGAAGAGTATAAAATATATGAAACAAGCCCAAAAATATAAAATTTGTAGAAGATTAGGTCCTGGAGTGTTTGAAAAATGTCAAACACCAAAATTCGTAGCGTCTACTGCTCGCCATGATAAGGCTAAAAAAGACAAGCGTCCAAAAATGCTTTCAGGATATGCTTTGCAATTTATCGAAAAACAAAAAGTTCGTTTTACTTATGGGTTGAGCGAAAAGCAATTTTCAAATTATATCAACGAAGCTGTAAGTAAAAAGGGTGTGATAGCTACAGATTATTTGTACGAACTTTTAGAAACACGATTAGATAATGTTGTTTATCGACTTGGTTTTGCACACACACGCCGACTTGCTCGTCAAATGGTATCTCATGGTCATTTCGTTATTAATGGCAAAAAGACGACAGTTGCTTCATATCGGATTTCAATTGGTGATAAGGTTTCTGTTCGTGAAGGAAGTAAGAAAAGCGTTTTGTTTGCTAACATGGCAAAGAAAATGGAAGAGTATACGTGTCCAAATTGGCTTACCTTTAATCTCGATACTTTAACAGGTGTCGCGCAAGGAAAGCCGAAGAATACAGATAGCTACTTGGATCTCAACACAGTGCTTGAGTTCTATAGTAGATAATGTAGAGCGTATGGTTATTTTAATAAATAATAAATAATATGCGGGTTTATCTCGCGAAATCATATGTCTGATTTAAATATAATATTACCATCAAAATTAAATGTAGTCGTCGAAGAAGAGACAAAGGGCATCTATGAAATAGATGGTCTTTACCCTGGTTATGGTCATACACTGGGTAATTCTTTGCGTCGCATCCTCCTCTCATCTTTACCTGGCGCTGCAATCACTTCTATTAAAATTACTGGTGTTGATCATGAATTCTCTGTCATTGACGGTGTGAAGGAAGATGTAATTACAATATTACTTCGATTGAAACAAATTCGATTCCGTCTTTCTACCGATGAGCCTCAAACAGTAACATTGTCTGTTAAAGGTCCAAAGGTTGTTACAGCTTCTGATATTCAAGCT
>CAZOLF010000002.1:2538-5876 GCA_964580855.1 uncultured Candidatus Saccharibacteria bacterium | reverse complement strand
AACAAAGATTTATACATAACTGAAATTACAGGCAAGAATACTTTTGAAGTTGAAATGACTGTTACAAAAGGATTAGGTTTTGTATCCAAAGATATGCACCAGAAAACAAAGACAGAAATTGGGGCTATTGCTCTAGATGCTATCTTTACACCGATTCGCCGTGTTGCTTATGAAGTTGAAAATATGCGTGTTGGTGACAAAACAAACCATAATCGTCTTCGTGTTAGTATTGAGACAGATGGTACAATCTCAGCCCGTGTTGCCTTAGAAACTTCTATAAATATAATGATTGATCAACTGCAAGCTATTGTTGGCTTTACTCAAAAGAAAGCAGTTTTGGAAAAAATGGATATGGAAGATAAGAGTGAAAAAAGTGAAAAATCTGAAACATCAAGTGCGAGTGCTGGTGGTGAATTTACAGATATCTTAAAAACTCGTATTGATACACTTGATCTTTCTACAAGAACTCTGAATTCTTTAATGGCTGCAAACATTCGAACTATCGGAGGAGTAGCTCGTAAGAAGCGTGAGGATTTGCTTGAGATTGAAGGAATTGGTGAAAAAGGTATCCAAGAAATCAAGAAAGTTTTAGGTAATTACAATATCACACTAAAAGAATAATTATTAACTATCCACTAGAATCAAGATACTAGAAACTAATATATGAGACACCACGATAACAAAAGAAAATTAGGACGAACAATGAATCAGAGACGCGCTCTCATGGTAGGTTTGATGCTTGCGATTATTTCTCACGAGAAAATCCAAACAACAGAAGCAAAAGCAAAAGAACTAAGGCCAATGATCGAGAAATTGGTTACAACAGCAAACACAGCTACACTTGCATCAAGACGTTTGATTATCTCTCGTCTAATGAATCGTACAGCCGAAGCGGATAAATTGATCACTACAATTGCCCCAAGATATAAAGATCGTACCGGTGGATATACACGTATTAGTAAGATGCCTCGACGCGCAGGTGATGCGAGTAAAATGGCTATAATCGAATTTGTATAATTATATGAAAACAACAATCACAATTGATGCAGAAGGAAAATCTTTAGGAAGAGTAGCTTCGGCTTGCGCAAAAGAATTAATGGGAAAGAATCGTGCTGACTATACTCCAAATATTGCTCCACAAGTTATTGTTACAATAATAAATGCTAGCAAGACAAAGATGACAGAGAAGAGAATGCTCAACACCCTTCATGAGCGCTATTCAGGATATCCAGGCGGTCTTAAGGTTGCAACAAATGCAAAAATTATTGCACAAGAAGGCAAAGGGGTAGCGGAATTGTACAAACTTGCAGTTTATAATATGCTCCCATCAAATAAACTTCGTGCAATAATGATGAAGAATTTAATAATAAAAGATTAATATATGACAGACAAAAAAGTATCAACAAAAGAATATATCCGTACGCTTGGTCGCAGAAAGACTGCAACAGCGGTGGTAAAGCTCAAGAAAGCAAGTAAGAATTCTTATACAATAAATGGTAAAGATTTGCCTGAGTATTTCAAAACTGCAGAATTACGAAAGATAGTTACTAGTGCTTTCGAAACAGTTACTCCAAGTGAGAAGTTCGAAGTTATTGTTACAACAAAAGGTGGAGGTAGTCATGCTCAAGCTGAATCTGTACGGCATGGAATTTCCCGAGGACTTGTAGTATTTGATGAAGAGCTTCGTATCCCACTCAAGAAAGCTAAAATGCTCAAGCGTGACCCTCGACAAGTTGAACGTAAAAAGTTCGGTTTGAAAAAAGCTCGTAAATCTCCACAGTGGTCAAAACGTTAATCTTCCAAAAATGTCCCTCACGGGGCATTTTTTGCAGGTTGAGAATATCTAAATTTTTGGTATAATACAATCTCTATGGATAATAACGAAGAAAATAAAATTGAAGATACAGAAGGAGGTGATGCTTTTGAAGATGTATCTTTTGTTGATTCTACTGAAGATGGAGATGAATTATCGACAAAGGATATTGTTAAAAAGCTCAGGGCTGATCTTAAAAAGGCTCGTACTGAAAAGGAAGAATACCTTACAGGCTGGCAGAGAGCAAAAGCCGACTATGTAAATCTACAAAAAGATTCAGAGGCTAAATACAAAGAATTACGAACTATGGTTACAGGGAACTTGGTGGAGGATTTGTTGCCTGTACTTGATAGTTTCAATATGGCTATGGGTAACAAGGAGGCATGGGAGAAAGTTGATGCAAATTGGCGCAATGGTGTGGAATACATTCATCAGCAATTTTTGCGCGTACTTGCAGACAACAATGTCACAGCAATCGACCAAATTGATGTAGCATTTGACCCAACGCTCCACGAAAGCATAGAGACAATCGCGACAGAAGAAGAAAATAAGGATCATAAAATAGCCACTGTTGTTCAAACAGGCTATAAAATTGGTGAGCGTATCATTCGCCCTGCGCGGGTCAAGGTGTGGGAGTTTAAGAAATAATCCCGCCTTAGGCGGATAAATATATGAAAAGATTTTTTATTACAGGTGTCTCAGGGGTTGGAAAATCAACCATTTCAAGAATGCTTAACGAAAAAGGCATTCCTTCTATTGATCTTGATAAGATTGAAGGTCTTTGTAATCGTAGAAACAAAATTACAGGGGAGAAAGCTCTATGGCAACCCGGAACAGAGAATGATTGGTATGAAGACCATGGTTGGATATGTGAGAAGGATAGATTAATTGAGTTAATGAATGAACATAAGGATACCGTTGTGGTGGTAGGCTATACATCTAACCAAGATGAGTTTATCGGTTTGTTTGATGAAGTTTTTATTTTACACTGCAAACCAGAAACATTTATTTCTAGATTAAACAGTAGAGAAGATAGTATTTTTGGCAAACATGAAGCGGAACAGAAAAGGCTTTTGAACTGGTATAAAACTTATGAAGAAATGTTGCTCAAACAAGGAGCTATTCCCATCAATACAGAAGATGAGCTCGATGTGATAGTAAATAAAATAATTGAGAAAATTAAAAGTTAAAAATCTATATAAATAAAATTATGAATTTCGATAAACCTTTTGAAAATAAAGCACCTTTAGAAAAAAAGAAAAATCTTAGTGAGATTTTGAAGTCAAAATTCAGAAGATGGATAAAGCTCGGTCTTGTATTGCCGCCTTTACTACTTGCTACTTGTAAGGAATATGTTGATGAAAAGGATACTAATACACAGAAAAATACCCCTAATACATCAAAAAATCAGATAGAGGTTTATCAAGAAGAACTGGAAGTTCCAGTAGAAATCCCAAAAGAACAAGTCGCCGAATTTTTACGAGAGATAAATGAAGTTGAGCAAAAGGCTATTGCATTGGGTAAA
>CAZOLF010000002.1:1416-2528 GCA_964580855.1 uncultured Candidatus Saccharibacteria bacterium | reverse complement strand
TTCAACAAAATTTTATAATGAAAATTTAGAGTTTCGGCAGTGGGATAATGACACTTCAAATCCAAAATTAAAAAGTTTTTGGATTGAAGATGTAAAGAATAAAGAAAATATAGGTATCTCAAGATACAAAGACCGCATCGCTGTTGAATTTTTAGAAGGAGATAGTATGTGGAGTTACGATTTATTCCTTGAAGATAGCACTTTATATAAATTTGTATCTGAAAATAATAAAGCATATGAATTTATGCCTTTTAAACTAACAGATTCAAAAAAGCTGGAAGAGAAAATATCATCATTTAATAAAAACCTGAGTGCTCTCTCAAATCTTTCTGAGAAAGCCATTAAGGAATTAGATCAAAGAAACCCTGAGCCAACATTTATTCTTACTCAAGAGAAGATTGATAGCCTGGTGAAAAGTAATCAAGAGTATATGGCTCAACAATTATCTGTTGAGAAAAAGAAGAGACAAGATCAAAATAAAGGAAAGATGAATTCACATGACCATGAACTCCTAGCCTTTGGAGATGATTCATTATTTAATGGATTGTCTTATAATGATTTTTTGAATAAAGAAGGAGACTCGTTGTATTATATGGTTGATCCAAAGATATCTTTTGATCGTTTTCTTAAACTACGAAAACCGGCAAAAGAAAGAGAATTATCGAGCGAAGATCAACCGAATCTCTCCTTTAGCCCATATAAGTATGAAGATACTACAGATATTAATAAATACTTTGAATACAAGAAAAATCAATTTGCCCATACTCAAGAATACCATTTAGGAAGTACTGCTTACGCTCTTTTGCGCACTGGTCTTTATGATGAATGGATAAAAGCTGGAGGAAAGAAAGCAGAGGTTGCAGAAAAAATTATAAAAGATATTAACAACCCTGTTCACTATGCCCCACATCCCCTTGATACTACTAACACAAAAATGACAAGCGTTGGCTACCTTGATCAGGTTACTAATGGAGAAGAGACTCGTCTTAATGAATATGAATGGCTTACTGCAACATGGATAGAAATGGAAAAAAGAGGAATAAAGCCTAATTTCAATCGAGGTGGAAATGGTGAACCGCTCACGTTGAAAGAAATGGACACAGTAAATAGGG
>CAZOLF010000002.1:0-1406 GCA_964580855.1 uncultured Candidatus Saccharibacteria bacterium | reverse complement strand
ATATTGTAGATCCTTATAAAGTAGTGAGTCCAGAAGAAGAAGCGTTGAAAGAGAAGAAGGCTGAACTCAATCAATCTGCTTGTGCTGGAAGTCATAATCTTCACGCCATGGTGATGTTTGATATACATACTGGGGATTCAGTTCAGCTTAAAAAAGATTTAATTTTTAGCATTTCAAAATTAAAAGAAATATTAAATGATGCAAGAAGTAATGAAATAGGCTCAGTGGGTGATGAAGCAGCGATGCACGACCTCTCTCATTGGTTGCTACCGCTTACTGAATTACCAAATGATTTTCAAGTTGACTCTACAACAAAGGAAATTTTTCAACGAGCAGTGAAGCGTCTTGTTCAAAAAGGAGAATATTTCCAAAATAAATATCAATCTTCTGTTACAGAACTTTCAACAATGGCTCATGTAAATGATATTCTCAGGCATTTACCGAAGTGGGTTTTAGAATAAAAAAGTACAAGTTAAAACATTCCAACATTCTTGAGAATGTCCGAATGTGAATTTAGAAGCCGAAAATTTTATATAATTCTTTTTCGGTGATTTCGTCTACTTTGTTTGTCACCATTATTACGAGCTCGGTCGAGAGATTGAGATCTTTTTTGATATTGTAGAACATGTGCTCGAATGGGTAGGGCGAGATCCAGGCGGAATTTTTGAGGCAGATGAATCCGGCCTTTTTTAATAAGTAGCGCAAGCTTTCGCGCTCTGCTTTGCGCTCTTCGGGCAAGTCGAGCATGATGATCCGCCAACTTCCATCCCAAGAAGTGTTGAGCAATGTCGTATCGCTATCGAGCTTGATGCTATGGGCCTTCTTTTTGCCTTCTTTTGTGAGTCTTGTGAAGCCACCTTGTGATGTTGGTAAGTGTTCAATCATACCCGCCTCCTCGAGCCCCTTGAGTGAACGAGTTACTGCGTATTTATTTTGAGCTAGATCTTGCCTTGTTCGTAGTTCAGGCAGGGAAATTGCCGGCTTTTCAGCTAGTATTTTCAATATTTTTTTGGAAAAATCTTGTTTTTTACCTCCTAGATTTGACATATTTTTATTATATATGATATATTACATTTTGCAAGTATTCAGTGACCACGAAATACTTGTCAAAAATAAAACATAGGTATATAATGGTTTTACTAATTATTAAAAATTATTAATTAAACAAATAAAAATATATGTCAAAAATAATAGGTATAGATTTGGGTACAACAAATAGTGCGGTTTGTATAATCGAAGGTGGACAACCAAAGATTATTGAGAATATTGAAGGTGGAAGAACTACTCCATCGATTGTTGCTATTGGTAAAAATGGTGACAGATTGGTAGGACTATTGGCAAAGCGCCAAGCAGTAACAAATCCACAGAATACACTCTATGGTATCAAGCGATTCATGGGTCACCGA
>CAZOLF010000001.1:60885-71732 GCA_964580855.1 uncultured Candidatus Saccharibacteria bacterium | reverse complement strand
GACTTGAATTAAAGCTGTTGATTATACAAGGATTTGAAACAGCATTTACTGTGACGGTTGTTTGTGCACTTGGTGAGCCAGTTGTACCTGACGCGTTTAGTGTATATGTTGTAGTCGAACCTGCGTACACACTTGTTGAGCCTGATGTACTTACAGTACCAACTCCAGAAATACTAGCTGAACTACAATTACTTGTACTCCAAGAAAGTGTTACTGTCCCTGGTGATGAAAGATATGAAGGACTTGAATTAAAGCTGTTGATTATACAAGGATTTGAAACAGCATTTACTGTGACAGTTGTTTGATCGCTATCAGACCCTGATGATCCAGATGCATTAATAGTGTATGTTGTTGTTGATCCTGCATATACTGTTGTTGAACCATTTGTATTAACACTTCCAACCCCAGAAATACTTGCAGAAGTACAGTTGCTTGTGTTCCAAGAAAGTGTAGACGTTCCCGGAGATGTTAAGTATGATGGGTTCGCGTAGAAACTATTTATTGTACAAGGGTTAGATGCATTAACAGTTACAATTGTTTGTGCGCTGTCAGAACCAGATGATCCTGAAGCATTGAGTGTATATGTTGTCGTCGAGCTTGTATAGACATTTGTACTACCAGAAGTATTAACACTTCCAACACTAGAAATACTTGCAGAGGTACAGTTACTTGTATTCCAAGATAATGTACTTGTCCCTGGAGACGAAAGAGTAGACGGATTAGATGAGAAACTATTTATTGTACAAGGCGGTGTTGATGTCTTACCAATTTTGAAAACAGCAAGAACATACCCGTAGTCATTCCACCCCGGTGCAACACTTCCTAGATTTACTCCGCCACTTGAGACGAGTTTACTACCAGATTGCCCATTTGGAAAAGCAGAATCAATATCATTGTCGATATCGTACTTATTCTTAAACCAATAAGCTCCAGCAAAGCTGAGTGTCTCAGAACTTGAGATATTAACCTTTACTGTTCCAGCGGAAAGATTTCCTTGATCGGAATACATATTCCCACTAAATGAATAACTGTTTGATGGACCTCCTGAAGGATTCGAAAGTTCCGCTCGAACATTTGTAAGAGTATTCGAAGTGTTATTGTGGTAAAACATTACGACATTGATTGTGTCTCCTGCTCCTGCAGAAACAGATTGCAGTGTCCAACAACCATATTGGCCATTTTGGATTCCTGTTCCTGTACTATAATTACCTATGCCCATATTTGGACAGTCGCCCGATTGACCATTGAATGGCCCGGCGAAAACTGTATGCCCTACAAAGAGGAACATAGCCAGTGTGAAAACATATGCGATTTTTTTTATATATGAGTTCATATAATTTTATAAATTTTATTAATTAACAATTTTAAACCTTCACTCGACGACAATCGATTAAAGACTTAAAAAAGTGGAGGTTTTGTTTTTGCTATTAAAACCTCCGAAAAATTTTTAAATTCCAACTCAACTAATGTAATGAAAAAGATAATACCGAGGATTTATCCTCCTCGACCTTTCATACCGGAGCCAGTATTATTTCCTCCACGTCCAGCGTTTCCACTACCATTACCTGAAGCATCACGTCCACCAGCTCCACCAGCATTATTGTCAGGGGTTGTTCTACCTACTGGTCCAGATGCGTGAGGTGGGGGTTCCCTCGGAACTGGTCGGGGTTGTGGTGATACAGGTAAAGGCACGGGGGCTGGGGCAGTGTAGTAACCAGGGTCTCTTGAGTACACAATCGGCGCTGGCTGATTGTATGTAGAAGAGTAGTAAGTAGGGGCAGAACGATAATCCGTTCCTAAATTAGAACTTCGATAATCTGTACCTAGCTTCTGAGCAACAGGAGTTGAAGTGGAAGTTGAAGCTGTAGAAGAAGTTGTAGAAGAGGTGGTTGAAGTAGTTGTATTATTACTATTTTCCGTAGTTGTGTTTGTGTTGAAACTATTGCTTATGCTGTTATCTATATAGATAAGAGTTGTACAACAATTTGACGCAAGAACCGGGTCTGGAGTAATTTTTTTCTCTTCTTCAGGAACAACAGGAATAACTTCCTTCTTCCTCTTCTTCTTTGCAGCATTGAAACACGCTATTTTTGAGTATAAATCTGAAACATCTTTATATTCAAAAAACACTCCATTGCTAATATTCCCTTGTTCGTCTTGGAAAACCAATTTATTAGACTCTTTATGGCTGTTGATATAATTTTGCCAACCAATCAGAGAATAATGTACATCCTTTGAATAATGCAAAATAAATTGCATATCCTTGAATTTTGGTTTAAAAACCATTCGTCTAACGTTTGAGTCCTTCGACTCTTTCATTATCAGATTAATTTCAGAAACATACGCTGGCCACAATTGTGTAACCATAAACGTATTAGTAGTGTCTAGAACAGCTCTTTTGAACTGCTCTAAAGTTCGATTTGGGTCATAGGGCCCGCACACATCGTGCTTGGGTCCACTTGTTGCCTGTAAAAACAGGAAACCGATTACGATAGTTATTATCCTTTTCATCTTTTGTTGTGTTTAGTACTTTATCATAATACTATCATACTTATGTCGAAATGTCAAGTTATATATACCCTCTCATTGCGCTATAATACCCTTATATGACAATCCATTTTGACGACGAGAGAGAAGAAAAAGAGCTCGCTGAATTGCGAAAAACTGAAGAGGAAGACTTAATAATGATGCTAGCAAAGACAAAGTACCAGCTTCCTTATATAAATCTCTCTACAATTTCAATCGAGAGTGACGCATTACGGGCAATTGCAAAGGATGAGGCAATAGCAGAAGGCGTTGCCCCATTCAAAATACTAGGGAAACAGATCCAAGTGGCTGTTCACTCCCCTCAACCAGACAGAATGGAAAGATTGCAGAAAATTTTAACCAATGGAGGATATCTACCAACTTTTTATATGGCATCTCTTGCAAGCTTACAAAAAGTCTGGGAAAGATACGACGAATTGTCCTATGCATCGGAAGCACGCACGGGAAGTATTGAAATTTCCGGAAGTGTTGTGGCAGAAATAGGCCAGAAAATAAAAACCCTCAAAGATATCCAAACAATAATAAAAGAAGCAGAGAAGGGTCGTGTCCACACCACATCACACATTTTAGAAATTATCCTAGGTGGTGCCATCGCGATTGATGCATCCGATATACACTTTGAACCGGAGGAACACACTGTCCGCCTCCGATATCGCCTAGATGGAATTCTACAAGAGGTCACAACTCTTTCACACGAGATCCACCGCTTTTTAAATTCTCGGATTAAATTACTTTCCGGAGTAAAGATAAGTTCTCATTCAACTGCCCAAGATGGAAGATTCAGCATTTTCCTAAATACTGATGAAATCAATATCCGTGTATCACTAATCCCTGGTGCATACGGCGAATCAATTGTGATGCGTCTATTAAACCCAAAGTCTATAAGGGTAAAACTCGAAGACATGGGAATTGATAAAAAAATGTACGAGCTTTTTATTCGAGAAATTAAAAAACCGAATGGAATGATCCTCCTGACTGGGCCTACTGGAAGTGGTAAGACAACAACTCTTTACGCATTCTTGCAAAAGATTTATTCTTCAGAAATAAAAATCATTACGATTGAAGATCCGGTAGAATATCATTTGCCAGGAATCACCCAAACGCAGACAGACGAGGACAAGGGTTACACGTTTCTCAACGGCTTGCGCTCAGCTCTCCGACAAGACCCAGATGTAATCATGGTGGGAGAAATCCGCGACAGTGAAACTGCAAAAATTGCTGTTGAGTCTGCACTGACAGGACATATGGTTTTCTCAACACTTCATACAAATAATTCTGCCGGTGTAATCCCCCGGTTGATTGACCTTGATGTGAATCCTAAAATTTTAGTTTCAGCGCTATCACTTTCTATTGCTCAGCGATTGGTAAGAAAATTATGTAAGGCTTGTAAAAAAGAAAAGGAAACAACTGAAGAAGAAAAGAAAGTCGTAATGCAAACAATAGAAGAAGCAAAAAAGAATAATAAAGATCTCAAAGATTACGGAGTAGATATAAGTGGAGGCATTAAATTATTTAGCCCTGTTGGATGTATTGAATGCAACAACACCGGATACAAGGGACGTATTGGAATATTCGAGGCAATCCAAAATGACGAATCTATCGAAACAATCATACCGAAAAACCCAAGTGAACGCGAGATCAAAGAAATCGCAAGTAAGCAAGGCATCCTAAATATGAAAGAGGATGGGATCGTAAAGGTGCTGACCGGAATCACTTCGTTTGAAGAAGTAGCAAGCGTCGTAGATTTCTACGAGGAGTAAAATAAAAAACACTAATCTCTAAACAATCCTTTGATAGTAAACTACCAAAGTAATACATACTTGAAGGATAGCACCAGTAAATTAAAAATAAACCAGGACGTCCTTCGCATAAATATAGGGCCAAGGGCTGATTGCTTAGAGATTAGTGTCTTATATATTTCTTTTAGAACATAAATGATATACTTACAATATCTTACACTTTATAAGTAACCTGCAAACAGTGTAGCATACTTTAATTTTTATGTCAAGCCTGTCGCATAAGAGCAAAAAGGTCACCCAAAAACAGATTATGAGTCAAAACAAATCAGACAATATAAAAGACGAAGGATTTTTAGACCAAACATTGCGCCCTAATATCTGGGAAGAATATATTGGTCAACAAAATATCAAAGAAAATTTGCATATTCTCTTAACTGCCGCAAAAGAGCGCAATCACCCAGCTGAACACATACTATTTTATGGTCCCCCAGGATTAGGAAAGACAACCTTGGCACACTTGATAGCCAAAGAAACAAATCGTCAAATGAAAATTACCTCCGGCCCCGCGATTGAAAAAGTGGGAGACCTAGCATCGATCCTGACCAATCTCACCCCAGGCGATATTGTCTTTATTGATGAAATTCATCGACTCAATAAAATGGTAGAGGAAGTCCTCTACCCTGCTATGGAAAGTGGAGTGCTAGATATTATTATCGGTAAGGGTCCATCAGCACGAACGATTCAACTCGAACTACCCCCATTCACACTGATTGCAGCAACTACTCGCATAGCACTTCTTTCTGCACCACTTCGTTCCAGATTTTCTGGTGGAGTTTTCCGACTTGAATTTTATACAACTGAAGAAATAAAAAATATCATAAAGCGTTCAGCCAATCTTCTCGGAGTAGAGCTCGCCGATGGCGCACTAGAAGAAATAGCAAAGCGTTCCAGATTCACCCCGCGTACTGCTAACTATTTCTTAAAACGCTGTCGAGATTACGCCCAAGTTCATAAAACCCCTCTAACTCAGGATGCTGTGAAAAAGGCTCTAAGTTTACTCGAGGTTGACGAAGAGGGCCTAACAGCAAGCGACCGAAAGGTTCTTGAAGTAATTATAGATAAATTCAAAGGTGGCCCTGTTGGGATCAAAACAATCGCGGCCGCAATTTCCGAAGAAGAAGCTACAATCGAAGAAGTGATCGAACCATATTTAATACAAAGAGGATTTCTAGAGCGTACAACACGCGGTCGCACTGTCACCGAGAAAGGTTACCAACATTTAGGTTTTGATTTCACCAAATGATAATTTTATCTGTTGACCCCGGATTTGAGAAGATTGGTATTGCCATCTTGGAGAAAAATTAATCCACTCCGAATGTTTCTTAACATCTTCCAAAGAAGAATTCCCAACTCGACTCAAGAAAATCGGAGAAAAGATCGAGGATACAATCAAAAAATACAAACCAAAATCACTTGCAATAGAAAAATTGTATATGACAACAAACCAAAAAACGGTTATGCAAGTCTCTGAAGC
The DNA here is from genome assembly GCA_964580855.1 of uncultured Candidatus Saccharibacteria bacterium. Taxonomy (GTDB): domain Bacteria; phylum Patescibacteriota; class Minisyncoccia; order Phycocordibacterales; family UBA9973; genus UBA8515. The sequence goes on along the minus strand of CAZOLF010000001.1, from coordinate 65,912 downwards.
TCGCGGTGTTATCATATACACTGCCATCAAGAATAGTTTACAAGTTTTCCAATACACTCCTCCCCAAATTAAGGTCGCTGTAACGGGATACGGTAAGGCTGATAAAAGAATGGTGAATTCAATGGTAAACAAACTTGTAAAAATAAATAGAGAAATCAAAAATGACGATGAGATGGATGCAATCGCTATTGGATTAACATTTTTTGCTATTGAAAAATTCAAACTTTAGTTTGAAATTAAAACACTCAAGTTTTCCACAGGTTCAAATCGTTGCAAAGCAAAGATGTTTTTGATACAAATAGTTCATTAGTAGAATATCATTTAATTTTTAGTTTTTACATATGAGTTACAAAGACGATGATTTTAAGGGGGCTTTCGGAGAGGAAGAAGAGGAGGAAGAAGCTCTCCCAGATCTCGGAAGTGATTTTGAAGACGCTCTTGATGATGATTTCAGTGCAATCGTGCCTGATGAAGAAGGGTTTGAAGAGGAATTCTCCGCAGATGAAGATAGTATGTTATAAAAAATACCCCGAGCAATCGGGGTATTTTTTATTTTACAGTAATTTTACAAAACCTTTTCTTCCCCACTCTATAGACTCCGTCAGATGCTTTCTCCTGAGAAGTTGAAACTTTCACATCAAGAGATAGATTGGTGATTGCGCCCTCTTCTACCAATCTTCGAAAATCCCCTTTTGAAGTTACTATTTTTTCTTTTACAAAAATGTCTATGAGCATTGCGCCCTCTGACACAACAATTTCCTCAACGTCAGTGGGTATTTCTTTTTTAGAAAAAGTATTTGTAAAATTAGATTGTTCAATCTCTGACTCTTTCGCGCTGTAAAAAATAGTAATTATTTCACGAGCCAAGCGCATCTTTGCATCTCTTGGATTGAGTGCGCCTCGGACAATGTCCCGAGCTATGGACTCAATTGTTTCCATTGGTACATCAGTACAAAGTTCAAAGCCTGGAATTATCAATGAATCATTCCAACTCATAATTTTTCCAAACATCTCGCTTGGAGTATCAGAAAGTGCAATCATATTCCCTTCAGTCTTCCCCATTTTTTTCCCGGAATTATCTTCAAGTAATTTTACCGTTATCACGAACTTTTCTTTGTTTTGCAAAGTCTTCATTAGGTCACGCCCAGCTAGCATGTTAAATGTCTGATCGTTCCCCCCAATCTCACCATCAACCTTCATCGCAACAGAATCGTAACCTTGCATCAATGGGTACAGGAACTCGTGTAGATAAATTGGTAGCCCAGATTCCATTCTCTTCTCAAACATATCTCGCTCCAGCATTTGTTGGACGGTAGTTGTGGAAGCTAAATTTAAAACATCTTCAAATTTCATCTTGCCCAACCATTTTGAATTAAACTTAATCTCAGCCTTATTCTTCCCATTAAAATCCAAAATCCGGCTTGCTTGTTTTTTGTAATTTTTCAGATTCGCCATAACTTGTTTGTGGGTCAAGGCAACGCGTGCACTTGTCTTGTCTGTAGGGTCGCCAATCATTGCTGTAAAATCACCCATAAGCATTATTACTTTGTGGCCCATTTTTTGGAAACGACTGAGAATTTGGAGTGGGATAAAGTGCCCCAAATGAAGTGTTGGGCCAGTTGGGTCAATCCCCAGATAAATAGTGAGTTTTTCCCCTTTTTTTAATCTAGATTCCACAACCCCAAAAGATGGGTATATGTTTGCTATCCCCCGAGTAAGGATGTCCTTTACTTTATTTATATCTATCTCTTTCATATATAATACTCTATCATATTTTATGCTATGATTCATCTATGCGTAGTAAAAGTAAAATAAGAACATTCAAGAACTTTGTTTTGTTAATGGTTGGTACAGGTATAGTAGTGGCGGGTATTATTATTATCTGGGTCAGCACATTGAAACTTCCTGACTTTAAATCATTCACAGAACGTAAAATAGCTAACTCGACCAAAATATATGACCGGACTGGAGAAATTCTTCTGTATGATGTACACAAGGATTTTCGGCGTACAGTTATCCCCTATGAAGATATGGGTTCAAATATAAAAAATGCCGTTGTCGCTATTGAAGATTCCGAATTTTACAACCACAATGGTATCCGAATTAAATCTATAATTCGAGCTCTCTCAGCCCACATCCTAAACAAAAGTGTAAAAGGGGGTGGCTCTACTATCACTCAACAGCTCATAAAAAACACACTCCTAACCAGAGAAGTTAGTGTTTCAAGAAAAGTAAAAGAATGGATACTAGCGATAAAACTCGAAAAGGTAATGAGTAAAGAAGAAATCTTGGCCCTTTATTTAAACGAATCTCCTTATGGAGGAACTATTTACGGAATACAAGAAGCTTCAAAAAACTTTTTCAACAAAAACCCGCGCGATTTAACTTTAGCTGAATCTGCATACCTTGCTGCGATCCCTAACAGTCCAACATATTATTCTCCATACAAAAGCCACAAAGACAAACTTGATGAAAGAAAAAACCTTGTCTTATCTCGAATGAGAGAATTAAACTTTATAACAGAAAAAGAATACCAAGATGCCCGTGCTGAAGTTGTAGTGTTCCTCCCTGAACAACCAACACACATAGCAGCCCCACATTTTGTGTTTTTTGTAAAAAGTTATTTGGAAAAAAAGTACGGAGCTGATGCTCTGGATATTGGAGGGTTAAAAATTACCACAACTCTTGACTACGAACTCCAGAAAAAATCAGAAGAAATCATCAGTATCCAAGCCAAAGAAAATGAAAAATTATACAATGGTAAAAATGCAGCGAGCGTTGTGATAGACCCAACTACAGGACAAATACTTTCAATGGTTGGCTCTCGAGATTATTTCGACAGAGAAATTGATGGAAACTTTAATGTTGCAACTGCTCTACGTCAACCAGGATCATCTTTCAAACCTTTTGTATACGCACTTGCCTTCAATAAAGGATTCACAGCAGAAACAGTACTCATTGATGCAAAAACAGAATTTTCATCTTCCTGCGATGGCAACGGAAACCCAAAACCAGGGCGCAATAAAAAAGACTGCTATATGCCAGACAACTTTGATAATGCCAACAGGGGTCCACTTAGCCTTCGTAGTGCACTCGCTGAATCAATAAACGTAGTTGCGGTTAAGCTTTTGTACCTAGTTGGAGTAAATGATTCTATTGAATTAGCTCACCAAATGGGAATAACCAGCCTAAATGAAGGAGACAGGTACGGATTATCTTTAGTGATTGGAGGTGGTGAAGTTACGTTACTTGATATAACGAGCGCGTATGGAGTTTTCGCAACAGAAGGAATCCGCCACCCTTACAAAAGTATTTTAAAAATTGAAGACAGAGATGGAAAAATTTTAGAAGAATTCACTGATGAAGCAATTGAGGTTTTACCACAAAATACAGCTCGTATGATATCAAGCATCCTTTCTGATAATACTGCTCGCATACCGACGTTTGGGGCCAATTCAAGCCTTGTAGTACCAGGGGTAACCTCTGCAGTAAAAACAGGAACAACAAATAGTAACCGTGATGCATGGACGGTGGGTTATACACCAAATGTTGCTGTTGGTGTATGGGTTGGAAATAACGATAACAAAGAAATGAAAAAAGGTGGAGTAGCACTAGCTGGACCAATTTGGAATAAAATTATGGTTGAAGCAGTAAAAAATAAACCAAAGGTCGGATTCAACTCTCCCGACCAACTCGATGAAACATTACCACCAATATTGCGTGGGTTCTGGCAGGGAGGTGAGACGTTCACAGGCCCTGATGGTAAGGAAACATCAATAACAAATATCCATACCATTTTATACTGGATAAACAAAAACAATATAACCGGAGGTAGGCCTTCATCCCCCGAGAGTGATCCTCTGTACGGAAATTGGGAGTATGCGGTACAAAACTGGTGGGCAAAGAACTCAACTAAATACAAAACCATAACACAAAATGAAATTCCGATAAATAACAACCAACAAACCACTCCCATAGATATAACAATTGAGGGAATAACTGATGGAGTATCCTATCTAAAAAATACACCTCAAAAAATTAACTTTTCAACACAACCAGAAATAAGTATAAAGAAGATTGATATATTTATAAATAATATATATGTCACTTCCCTTAAATCTACACCCAGCACATTTACTTTTACTCCAAACACAATAACTGGGATAAAAGACTCAAACATGATGCGAGTTATAATTTATGATGCGAGTGGAAAAAGTTTAGAGAAGATATTTAATTTCTATATCCAATAGATTTTATTTTATATCCAAAACATCTACCCCGTTTTTTTTAATTTCCTCAATAATCTTATTTTTTTTAATAAAAATCTCATTCTTTAGAGTCGGACTTTCTTTTATTATTAAAACCCCAGATTTTATACTTAAATTGTTTTTAGGGATTTTTTTATTTGTGTATCTAAATATTCCATCTTGGATTGCATCATATTTCAAATCACTACTTTTAAGTGTATTTGTGATCTTACTCAAAAAAGATGTAATATGATTGTAATCCATACTACCTATTCATAGGCATTATTACATACAAGAAAGAATTATCTCCTATTGGACGAATTATAACCGGTTTATTTACCCCAGATAATTCAATTGTTAAAGAATCAGTATTTATTGATTGGAAACAATCCAAAACATACTTATAATTTAAATTAACAGACACACTCTCCCCTGATAAAGCTGTGGCTATATTAGTTGTATTTTCTCCTATATCTGTATTTTTTGATTGTATTTCGAATGTTTTATTTTTAGGGTCTATATGTAATGTTATTTGATTAAATTTATCAGATAAAACATTTGATACTTTTAATGCATTCATGAAATCTTGTTTTAAGAGTGTAGCTTCAGTTGTTGGGTTTTTAGGTAAAATTTGTTTGTAGTCTGGGAATATACCATCAACAACCCTAGATGTAATATATATACCGTCAACAGAAAAAGATGCTTGGTTTTTATTAATAATAATATCAACATCTTCATTTATTTTATCAAAAACTCTAATAATTTCAGATGTATTTTTAA
>CAZOLF010000001.1:58124-60817 GCA_964580855.1 uncultured Candidatus Saccharibacteria bacterium | reverse complement strand
TCCAATTTCAGGTTTTATATCAGAAACAGAGGCACTATAAAAAACAGACTTTAACCCATCTATAAGTTTCTTTGATGATATTTTAATATTCTCCCCAACAACATTTGGTAATGTTGGGAAATCTTCATGTGGTATTGTTTTAAGTGATATTGAATTATTTTTTGTTTTTATAAACAATAAATTATCCTTTAATTCAAATAATACTGTTGTGTTTGAATCTACAACTGAAAAAAGTGAATTTAAGATATCACCCCTAACCGCAACAACACCTTCAGATTCAACTTTTACAGGTATTGTTATTTCAATACCAAGACTCAAGTTTGTAGATCTTAGTGTTAAATTTTTACCTTTAACTATAAATAAAATAGAACTAAGAACAGGGAGTGTTAAATTTTTACCTGTTATTTTTTCTACACTTAGTAATGAATTTCTTATTTTATCTATCTGGCATTCTATTTTCATAAATGTTTATTATTATCTATTAATAAATTATTACTATTATTATGTTATGTATAATGTGGAATACTTTTTAAACCATACAATACAAACGTATTCTAACAAATTCTATTTTTTAAAATGTTAATTATTTATAATTAAAAAACAAATAATTTATTTTTTACAAAACAAAACATATTTATCCCCATATAACATTACTTTATCCACACACTAAACAATTCAATTACACACCTATTTAAACATAATTCTAATCTTTTCGATTTCTTGTAATAAAGATGGGTTACTAACTAAATCATTCTTTATCTTCATATGAGAATGTATAACTGTTGTATGATCCTTACCACCAAGCTTTTGTCCTATTAATGGGTAAGAAACATTAAAGTCTTCTCTGAGGATATACATAACGATTTGGCGAGCATGAACAATCTCTTTTCTTCTTGTTTTTTCATAAATGATACCCTCCTCAATACCATAATAATCAGCTATCACCCGAACAACATCTTTGATGGCAACATTCTTTTTTGGCTTGATGTTGTTTTTGATTAACTGTTTTGCTTCATTAAGAGAAATACCCTTATTTTTCAATTGAGATTGCATTATTACTGCGTTCAAACTCCCCTCTAATTCTCGGATATTACCCTCTAATGATGATGCTAAATATGAAATTACATCCATATCAATATCACAGTTATTATTCTGCATTTTTGCTTTTATAATCGCAATACGAGATTCATAATCAGGCTCTGTTATTTGTACTGTCATACCACTTGCGAATCTGGATTGCAATCTGTCCTCTAAACCTTGTATAAAGTTCGGGTGTTTATCTGAGGAGAAAATAATCTGTTTGTTGTTTTCGTACATTGTGTTGAACAAATGAAACAATTCTTCTTGTGTCCTCTCTTTCCCTGAAATGAATTGAATATCATCCATGATTAAAACATCATACTTCCTATACTTTTCCTTGAAGCTATTGGGAGTTTTGTTCTGTAGGGAATTTACATAATCAATAGCAAATCTTTCTAGGCTGACATAAAAAACCTTTTTATGTGGAGACTTATTTTTTATTGTGTTACCTATTGCTTGGATCATATGAGTTTTACCCAAGCCTGTTCCCCCGTATATGAATAATGGGTTATAGTTGTTCCCTGGTTTATCCATAACAGCTTGAGCTACTGCGTAAGCAAGTTCATTGAAAGGTCCAACAATAAAAGAATTGAATGTGTATTTAGGGTTTAAGTTGTCTTCTTTATTTATATATAGATCATGTAATGGTAGTTCGTTGGTTGGGGCTTTGGACTGGACTTCATCTTTCTTACTTGATTGTGTTTCTGGTTTGGTTATTACATACTCCACTGATCGTATGTTGTCAGAATGGTTCATTAGGGTTTTTACAATAAGTTTGTGAAATTTATTATAAAGCCAATCTCGAACAAATTCATTTGGCACACCAACATACAGTGTCCCACTATCCTCTTTTGCAATTGAGGTATTTTTGAACCATGTTGTAAAATTTGCCTTAGAGAGATTCGCCTCGATTTCTCCCAAGCAGTTGTCCCAAAGTTCTTTATTATTTAGCATTTTTTAATTATACTCATAATTTATTAAATACTATATAGACAGACCTTAATTACCCTGTTGATAACATGTTAATATGTGGATAAGGTATAAACCCCTTGCATTGGAAGGTATTATAGTATATATTTCATTTATGTCTCAAACATACCAACCTAATAAAAGAAAAAGAGCTAAAACTCATGGCTTCTTAACACGCACCAAAACTGCTACTGGGAAGAAGGTACTCCTAAGAAGACGCCGAAAAGGCCGAGCGAAACTAACAGTTTCAAAATAAAGCATAAGCTTTTTAATTATGACCCCCAAAAAAAGACGAGTAACAAAATCGTTATTTGGAGTAATTATGAAAAATGGACTATTGATTCATAGTCCTTTTTTTACTTTGCGCTATATAAAGGACCCCTCAGTTGCAAGCTATAACCTCGCTGTTGTTGCACCAAAGTCTGTTGCCAAGACAGCTGTACTACGTAATTCGTTGCGCCGGAGAGGCTATAGGGCTCTTTTAGGGGTTAACATACCACAAGGTGTGGTGGGGGCTATTTTTTACAAAAAACAGGCCATAGATATCCCCTTCCCTGAATTGCTTGAGGATTTAAATACTCTTTTTTCAAAAATAAAATGATGCGAAATTTTTTTATCTGGCTTATTGAAACATATCAGAAAAC
>CAZOLF010000001.1:52686-58114 GCA_964580855.1 uncultured Candidatus Saccharibacteria bacterium | reverse complement strand
TGTTTTTTGCCTACCTGTTCTGAGTATTCAAAAGAAGCTTTTAAAAAATATGGGGTATTTTTAGGTTTATTTAAAACCTTTAAAAGGGTAATTCGTTGTCACCCTTGGCAAAAGAATAATTACGACCCGCTTTGAATTTTTGCGTTTTTAAGATAGAATGGGCAAATGCAAGCTTTTTGGAACACAGCATTCTATAATCCTATTTATAACTCTCTTGTGGCGCTTATGAACACCGTTACGCTCGGGGATGTTGGTTTCGCCGTGATAATACTCACAGTCATTGTAAAGGTTATCCTTTTCCCTATTTCTCAAAAATCTATTAGAACACAGCTTCTAATGAAAAAAATTGCTCCAATTATAAAGGAGATGAAAAAGAATTATCCGAAGAAAGAGGATCAAGCTAAAAAACAATTTGAAATATATAAACAATATGGCCTAAATCCTTTTTCAGGTTGTATTTTGATTATAATACAGATACCTATTGTTATTGCTTTGTATTATGTTTTCTTCCGAGGGTTATCTTTTAGTGTTGAACCTCTGTATTCATTTGTAAAACTCCCAGACAATATCAATACGATGTTCTTGGGGATTGTTGATATCCATAGTAAATCAATATTTTTAGCTGTTATCGCTGGGATAACACAATTTATACAAGGGTATTTATCTGCACCACTACAAACTTCAAAAGATATAGAAGCTGATCCAAAACAGAAGACTTTTCAAGAGCAAATGTCTGATAGTATGGCTTTAAATATGAAATACATATTCCCTATTGTTCTTGTTGTTATTGCATATCAAACTTCCGTAGCAATCGCACTATATCTGATTACAAGTAATATCTGCACAATCCTACAAGAGTGGTATATAAGAAGAAAGCTTGAGAAGGAATTACCAGTTGTAACTGTTGTGGCATAATTTTATGGACAAGGATAAGATCAAAAGCATAATAGAAGAAATTTTTAAACACACTGGCTGTACTCTGAACTCTTGTGAATTTTCCGATGAAGGTGATATGTTGTGGTGCTCTATTGGTACCCCAGACTCAAGGTTTTTAATCGGTCACGAGGGAGATGCGCTTCGATCCTTCAACCACTTGGTTCGTAGGATTGCCGAAAAGAATGAAGGAGAAGAAAGTACAAGTAAATTAATGATTGATATAAATGGTTATCAAAAAAAGCGTTTTGATAATTTAAAAGCGACAGCGCATATGCTGGCAGAACGCGCTCGATATTTCAAAAGTAGTGTTGAGGTAGACCCAATGCCAGCTTTTGAAAGACGAATTATACATATGTTTTTAGAAAATATTCCAGATGTTATTACAGAATCAGCTGGTGTTGGTAAAGACCGCCGTGTGGTGATAAAGTATGTTGAAAAAACTTCTATTTAGTTTAGTTTAAATCAAGTCCCCACAATGTAGAATCTCTCTTATTTATAAAGATAAGAGTTTTTTCGTCTGAGGATAGACTAAGGTTCACTGCATCAAAGTTATTTTGTGATGTAAGTGTTTCTGTTTGGCCTGTTGATGTATCTATTCTTACAATTTTGTCTGAGAAGAACACTCTTCCTTGGTACCATTTGTCAGGGTAGTCACTACCGGCAATTTCTTGGGGCACCCCGCAATATATTGTTATGTTGTCATTTGACCAGGTACACTTTTCTGGGAGGGTTGTGACATCTAGCTTATCTGAAGTGTTTGTTTTTAAATTAAAAACTTTAAAATTTAGGGCCCCATCTTCTACACTACTATAGAGAATGCTAACTCCCAATGGTGATGATAATGTGGTGAAACCTTTGACTCCACCGAGGATTTTACTGAAAGTACCATTTGTTATGTTTAAAATATACATGTACCCTTCCGTATCCCAAGATGCCTTGGTGGTGAGGTATATTGTTGACTTCCCTACCCATTGTGGAATCCATTCAGTAAATGGAGAATTAAAGACTTGAGTTTTTTTGTTTTCTGTAAAAGATGAAATATATCCTGCAATGTTGGTGCCAAGTGGGGCCAGATAGAAAAATTGATTACCAAAAGGAGCAGGTGTTATGGCTTCTATCCCCTCTGGTAAAAATTCTCCGTTTTGTCCGCCAAGAGTGGCAATGAAACTCTGTATCTTGTTATCACTGTTTAGATATCTATAAATAACTGAATTACCGTTATTACCCCAGACTGCTTCATATATTACAGGGATTGTAGCATCAGAAATTTTATCTCCTGATTTTGTATCAAGATATTCCCCATATATGTGGCCATTGGAACGTTGGACATATCGTAGGCTTGGTACTTGCTCAGTTGTTGGAAGTACCACTTCATCCACTTTTGCCTTAACCGGTTCTTTGATTTTGCTATTTGTAACTTTTTCAGGGATGTCTTCTGTCGGCAAGGGTGCGCTTTCTTGAGGAGTTTGAGTTGGGATTGGTCGAGTATCAATAAATGTTGCAAACCCGGCCACTTGGAATTTGGTTATTTGTCGTAAATTGGATTTACCTGAAAATATATCTTGGATGGATGTTCCAGAATCCTCGCTATTTGTTGAGGGGTTTGAATCTTGTGTGTCGGTATTTGTATCCGTATCTGTGCCAACACTAATGGTTTTGCCAAATGGGAAAAATGGTTTGTATGAGGCAGTTTCCACCGTACCATTCTCTACTTTTTTGGGTCTGGTATTAAAATACCAAAATCCTCCCCAAGCAAGTAATACAATTATTAAGATGATAATTATTTTTTTCATTTATTTTAAGTATGCTTTTATTGTGTCTAGTACGACTTGCCCTTCCCCAAAATGTTTGTGGTTAGTTATTCCTTCATGGGTGTATACCTCACTTTTTGTTATTTTAAATTCTTGTATAAGATAGTTTACTAAATATTCAGTTGAGTTGAGCTGTTTGTTGGTGAGAGGCTCCCATGTTGTTGGAGCAGTCGGGCCATCGTTATTAGTGCAGAAAGTTACGCATTTACCTACAACTTCGATACTGATGCTATTTGAATTAGTGGGGTATTTATTACTTGAAGTTGCTCCTACGCTATAAGTGTATTTGTCTATTCGGGCTGTTTGCCAGATAGCCCCATCTTTATCTATGAGAAAATGTGCACCTGTTTTGGCTTTATTTGCTGGGTTAACCCACCAAGCTAGACTTCCAGCCGCATTGGATCCTGCTGTTCTGTGTAAGACAATGCCTTTTAGTGGAGTCTTTAATCTTCCTCTTTCAAGTTGAGGGCAGATTTTATTTTGTACTTTTCCAGCAGGATCAACAACAACACCTGCTCCTGTTACTGTTCCACAATTTCCGCTTTGAATCATTGCATCAAGTTCTTGTGGCGTTCCTTCCATCACTTGGTGGCTTTCAATGATTACATTCAATTGTTTTAATTTTAGCCCACCGTTAACGAAATCTGGGTTGATTGTATTTAAAAGCACATATGCGCCGAGAGCTAAAAGTAATCCAAAGATTGACCCCATAATTTTATGCTTAGCTTCTGTCTTGCCAAAGACTGATTCATCTCCCATATATGCAATACCATAAACTACAATCATTATCACTGCCAAAGCTCCACACAAACCAATCGCAATTTTGAAAATCATATTTAAATAATCTGTTATAGGAGTCCGGTCGTCTATGATATCGATCCGCCCAAGAGGAGCCAATAGTTTATATTTATCTTCAAAAATAGGCATTTCTGTACCTTGAGGAACTAAGTCGTTCCAACCCATTGGTTCCACCGGTGGGGCATTTAAAGGAGTACAAGCCATGATTATGTATTCTGCGTATGTTTTTTGTTCATTTTCGCACTGCAACAGTGTATCGTAACCAGCTGATTTATTAAAAACAGCTACTCCCTTTCCTATTTTCCAGGTAAAGTAAAATAGTGGTTTTGAGCTACCTAGTGTGTTTGTATTTTGTAGTCTGGATTCGAAATCCCCTTTGGTTGGGAATGTTGTTGATTTAAAACATGGAGTAATATAACTGTTGTTTACCCCTCCACCAGACACGCTTTCAGCTTGAAGGAGTTCATCTAATTTGGTTGTTCGTGATGTGTTACAGGATTTTTCGTCGGTAAATCTTAGCATACTTTTATCTGTCGCTCCATCGTAGCTGTTTAAAATTAAGTTAGTCGTATAGTACCAATCCCCACTTCCACTCAGACGGGTGTCATTTTTTGATGTAGTGAAATTTGTTTTAAATTCATCACCTAAACTTGTGTCTTTATCTGTAACTTTCAATATATAAGTTGTACCGCGGGCGAGATCGTAGACATCAATTGTTGCTGTTATAGGGGAAACTCCAGTGGTTGTGGTTGGTCCTGCCACTGTTTTGCCAGAAGCATTTATGACTTCGAGGACAACAGCTTTATCGTTAGTATTTACCATAACTGAAACTACCTTTTCTGTAACAACTGGATATCTGGCCATCTGTGCCGCAAAGGAAAAAGTAGGGATTGCGAAACCAAAGAATATGATTAAGAGAGATGTAAATTTTTTCATAATTATAGATTTATTCTTAATGATTGATTAACCGACTGTAATAATTTTTCCATACTTTCGATTCCGATACTAATGACAGCATACCCTCCTCTTGAAGTTGGGCGCATGCTAATTTCCCTTGGATTTTTTGGGGTTGCAACTTCTGCGTCATTTATTTTCCATATATAATCAAATGTATCGGTGTTGTCTTTGAGTGATAGGAAATAAGGTTCGGCAACAATAGTGAATTCATCATCTCCTACAAAGACATCATTGGTTAGAGCTTCATTATACAAGATGCCATCGGAAAAAGATTTTTTGTAGAAAAGTACAAACGGTTTCGTAGGAGCTATTGTCAGGCTACGACTCGAGGCGAAATTTCCGCCTGCGGAATTGGCTTCAACACTCACTTCATTCATTGTGGTTGTATTGGAAGAGAAAAATTGGAAACTGTTTTTTTTAAAACCTGATTGGTCTTGGGAGACTTCATCGTTGTTTTTCCACTTGTAAGATAAATTTGTTTGAACTTTACCTTTTTCAATCGGGAGGGCTACAACCTTGATCATTCCCTCTTTTGCAGGCAGAGCCTTGCCTTTATAAAATGGAGGAGTGTGAGAATCCATTGCTTGCCAGAGTAAATCCATTTCGGTTGTACGAATTACTAATCTTTTTCTAAGTTCATCATTTTCTTCAGACTTGATTATAATATCGAGGATTGTAGGGGTATCAGGGCCTTTTGTTGTGAAAGAGTACTCTTTAGCTCCAGTGCCAGATAGCAATAATACTCCATTACTTCTCCATTCAATATAGGCTCGATTTAAGTCTGTGGCAAAACTCTCTAATATCACTGAAGTTGCTTGATAAGGCTTTGGGCTTTCTGGAATTATATCTACTGTGACATCTGTGTCCCCTAGATATGCGGAAACAACACTATTTTTACATGTGTAAATAATTGAGGCAAATAAAAT
>CAZOLF010000001.1:0-52676 GCA_964580855.1 uncultured Candidatus Saccharibacteria bacterium | reverse complement strand
TACCACAATGACAAGCTTTAAATAGTATTTAACTACCATTCCCCTATTATATTAAAATATGAGGATATAAACAATGTTTTAAGAGGCTTGATTACCGTTTTCAACAAGTTCTTCCTTGGCCTTTTTGATTGCAAGTAATTGTGATGGGTCTGAAGTGATGATTTGGTCTTCTGTGTAGCTTGCTATAGTTTTTATGGCTACGTGCTTGAGTCCCGCAAAGAAGATTCCTTCCCCAACATTGGCTTCGAGAAGGAGGTACTTTTCTTCATCAGTGAGATTAAAAGTTTTTTGCAGGAGATCGACTGTCGAAGGTGATTGTTTCAAGAGTAGTTGGATTGAAGAGTTGGTAACAATTGGGATTCCATATTGGCTTTTCATAAAGTCCCCCACATCTTGAGTAATAGTAGCAAGCCCTAGATAATATTTACGTCCGCGTTTCGCTATAGAGAAAAGGAAAGATGCTGTATCTTCAGACTTCATCATCCACCAAGCCTCATCTACAACAAGGAGTCTTTTCTTGATATTCTTTCGGATCGCATTCCATATATAGTGTGTGACTATATACATAGCGACGGATTTCAACTCATCTTCCATATCTCGGACTGAAAACACAACAAGCTTGCGGTTGATATCTATGTTGGAAGGTTGGTTGAGGAATGATGCCCAGGACCCTTTTGTAAATTTTGTTAAACGCGAAATAATCGACTCACTCCCCTCCATCCCAGCAAGCACAACTTCAAAATCAGAAAGGAGTGGGGGTTCAATATTTGTGAAGTCTGATTCTGATGTAATATCTTTGAGTGCGTATGTTTCAGTGATAGCGCGATCTATGATTGAATCCTCTTCTGGAGTTAGGCCCCCAAGCATAATACGGAATAATCCGACCAAGTTGATTGTGTTTGAACGCAAAACATCAGCCCCCGTTTCATCGGCGCTTGGGATAGGCAGGTCGAATGGGTTGATATGGTGCTCACTTGAAAGTGAGATATTGAAATATCTTCCACCAACCGCTTCGGCTAAAAATTCGTATTCACGTTCCGGATCAATCACGATTACCTCTGTATCAAACATTAAGGTACGAAGGATTTCTAATTTTGTCGCATAAGATTTACCAGCACCTGAAGTCGCAAAGGTAATAGAGTTGTAATTTGGCAATGAAAATCTATCAAAGAGGATTAAGCTTGAATTGTGGCGATTAACACCATAAAGAATCCCGTTATCGGAAGTCAGGTCGAAAGATACAAAAGGAAATACACTTGAAAGTGGCTCAGTATTTAGCTTTTGGTGGATACCAAGGAGGTCTGTACCAAGGGGGATAACCGTTTTGAATGCTTCTTCTTGTTGGAATAGAGCCGGTTTTAGATAAATAATTTTTGACTCAAGGAGTGATTTGATTTCATTTTCTGTTCGAAATAGCTCTGTTTCATTATCAGCATATACTGTGATGTATAATCCAACTTCAAACATCTTTTCTTGCGCTTGCATTAGGCTATCACGCAAAGATTCGAGATCTTTATATGCAGTGTCGAGCATTGGGTCGCGAACCATACCTTTGGATTCACGGATTGAGATCTGGCTTTGAACTTCGGCAACTTTATTTTGGAAAACATGTAAGATTTCTGCTGTTTCGATCGGGTGAATAAATATGGAAACGTCAAAGATTTTGTCCAAATTGATGATCGGGGAAAACCAGTTGTCTGTAAGGTATCGTGGATAAGAGATGACAAAAAATGTGCGTGCAATCTTATCTCCGAGGTTTAGCGACTTTGGAGTGATTTGTAAAGCAGACGGAGCGATAATATCTTGGAGTTCCAATGTTGCGGCTTGGTATATTTCTTGGGGTAGGATCGGCAAAGCTCCCTTTTGGGATTGGGTAGTTATTTTACTTTTTGAACCAAAAATATTTGAAAATATACTCATGACAATTTTATCCCCTGACTTATATCTCCAGGATTAAATGTTTTATAAAAAAGCTCGATAATTTCTTCTGTATTTAATTGCGAAACCTGAACTCCAAGCCCTGCCAATCCTTCGACGATAACATTGATGCGCTGGTCAAGTTGGGAGCGTTTCTCCTCGAAGCTGACCATGTCTTCTTCCTTTTTGGTCTTTCCTTTCATCTTCTCACTTCTGCTTCCAAGGTCAAGAAGTTTTTCAACTCCACTTTTTTTATTCGAAGATGAATCTCCGCTATATGGGACTACAACAAAAAAGCTCTTAGTCATTATGTTTACCTCTTCGGTAAACCTTCGGATAAATTCGATATATTCTTTTGTTTGAGTTTTGATCAAAGGTTCAACTTGTTCCTGCATGCGATTCTCCAGTCTTAATAAATACGGTCTTATGTCTAAACGTCTTGATTGTACCGATATCTGAGTAGTAAAATCGAGCCCATTTAAAAATGATTGAAATTGGTTTATGATTGCCCTCTGCTCTTCCTCGGCTTTTAGCGACAGGTTGATAGAAGATGCAATAAGTACACAACGGAGTCCCCCGTCTTTGAGTATTATGATACCATCTCGTATTTCTTTTATCGGTACGAATTCTTGAGTTCTACGCGCATTAAGCTTCATATTTTAATTATACACGGTTCTTCACTAAATTGGTAAGTTTATTCTATTTCTCGTAGCTATTTATCTTTGTTTTTATCCAAAACATCTAAACTCCATGATAAATCCCTGATTCTATTAGATGAAACATTTGGGATATAGGACACTTTTTCAACCTCTGCTTCATCTTTTGCTTCTACCTTTTTAAACTTTTGTCTCCATACATATAATTTGCTTTTTGTAGCGTATGTTATCCCTGCTTGGAGATAATAAAGAAAAGGCTTTTCATTTATTTTGTAGAATGCTAGAGCAAGGGCAAATAATCCTACTGGAACAATCAGAATAATAGCAATAAAGAAAGGTAAAAGTTTATACAATACATAGATCATACCGCCACCTCCTGCAAGGTAAGCAAATTGTTTGAAGGTTAAAGGGCCAAATAATTTGTCCTCAATATCTATAAATTGTGGAACTTTGAATTGCATATGTTAAGTTATTGCTTCGTGATAAGGATCTCTTTTTGGGTCTTGAGTCTTCTTTGCCGGGTCTTCTTTGAATTCTAATGTTGCAGTAGGCGAAGAACTTTGGGCTGGGGTATTTGTGCTTATTGTCGGAGCTTGGGCAAAAGGAGTAGAAAGTCTTTGGCCTATCATACTATTTGCGCCCATCATTGGGTTTTGAGGTAGGATTTCAATATTACTTTCTGCAAAAACCTTTTCTGGAGTTGTGGCTACTTTAGGCACTGGAGGATCATTTGCTATAGGAGTCTGATAATTGCCGATTAGTGGAGATGTCGGGGTAGTGTTGATTTGCTCTACCTTTGGGGCTGGTTTGAAACTAGAAGGTGGCGGAAGAGGGACAGGAGGCTCCTCTGATAGAGTATCCTTCTTTTCTTCTGCGTGGCCCAAAAGGATTGCTCGGATACTTTTGATTACTTCTTCATTCACACTATCTATAAGCGTATTGATTTTATCTTGAGGTAAATTCAATTCTGTGCTTAAAGCTTTGTTGAATTCATTTGGGTGAATTATAGCCAACAAGACTTTGTTGGTAGTTTTTTCCAGGATTGCCATCTGCGCTATACTCAAGTTATTTCGTGTTGCAATTTCGGCAAGTTTGATTTGGTAATTGGAATTAAGGATTGCATCTTGAACTTCCTCGGGAAGACTTTTAAATCTTTCATCCAACGTGATCTTCCCACCGTATTCCTTTTCCGCTAATTCTTCAGCATTTTTGTTATAAGTATTTTCTAATTCATCTTTGAATTCATTCAATATATTTGTGTTTACATCTATCATAATCTTCTCGCTTATTCCTTTTGGTATAGAGAGTCCATTTATTAGAAACTTTGTGTATTCATCTGGGTGAATTATTCCTAGTAGTAGTAGTGTTGTCTCTGTGCCTAGCGATTCTTTTTGGGTTTGAGTGAGAGAATACTTTTGGCTAATAATTTCCAAAGCATCGAGCCACCCCATGCTCTGAAACATAGCTTGCGCATTTGGAGGCAATTTTGCAAAGTATTCAGCTATTTTTTGTTGTAATTGTGTTTGGTCCATATTATTTTAATTATCTATTAGTGATGTCCACCTCCCCCGCCACCTCCGTGGTCATCATGTCCGCCTCCGCTACTTTCAGGGATCTTAACTTCTACTTTTAGATTTTTCAATGAATCTTTGATTAGATTACCTAGATCTTTCATTGCATCACCTGTGGCTTTACCTTGGTCTGCTCCGATTCCATGATTCATTCCCATACGAACACCCATAGCAATACCTGCGATAGCGCCTGCACCCATCTTCACTAGAGGATGAGCGAGCTTGTCTGCTTTTACTTCCGATAGTTTTCTTGCATCGAAGCTATATTTATTTGCACCTGCAATAACTCTATCAAATACGTTTGCTCCTGCTCTTGCCGTGTCAAGAACATTTTTGAAGTCCGTAGCAATTTTCTTGTCGAGCTCAACTTTCAAAACTTTTGTATTATAATCACTACTTAATTTATTCTCCGTTGCTTTTTCAACTTGTTTGTTCTGATCAGCAGTTAGTTTTTTGCCAGCAGGAATCTTATTTTCTGTTCGGTATTCTGCTTCAGCATCTACACTGGCTTGGGCTCTGTTTGCAGCTTTGTAACCGTCTTCGCTTATATCTTTTGTTCGTTCACCAGTTTTAGGGTCAATTCCTTTGACATTACCTTTTCGAATATCAGCCTCAAATTCACTCTTTTTAGTTTTACCATAGGCTCTCTGCATTGCTTGTGCATCCTCTCCTGAAAGCATATGATCGTCAACTGTAATGTGTGCTTTTTCTTTTGTTTCCTTTAATTCCTGTTTTGCATGGTCCGCATGTTCAACAGCATGCTGTGTTCTGTTTAGTTTACCTCCTAGTCCACTATCTATTGTTCTGGTATTTACATCATAAGTATTACCAAATACTTTACCTAAGCCTAGTTTAGAACCAGCCCAACCAACCCCTTTCCCGAAGAGTGTCTTACTTGTTCCAGCTTCATATCTTTGCGTTAAAGTTTCTCCACGAGAAGCTCTGGCCATAGTTTGACCAATTCCTTTGCGTAATAGTAACCCAGTACCAATCGCCGCTCCTCCGAGCGCCAATGCTCCAGTCGTAGCTACACCTTTTGTAATAGTTTGCCCGATTGTTCCGGATAATCCCTTGGCCACCTTTTTTGCCATCAATAGGAATACCATTATGAAGATAAATGGGATCATAGTTTCGAGAGCCCAGTTTGGTCCAGCACTCGCCTTTTCGATAACCTTGAAACCATTTTCAAGGAACATTATCATCAAATACATAAAGAACATAAATATCGGAGCAAGGAATGCAAGCTTGAGAGTTTCTGGCCACCACTTTTTCCAACCGACGAATTCCATATCACGCATGTTGGGTACTGTATAGCTTAGGAATGCAAGCGGAGCGACAATCATTGCAAACCATAGACCAATAATTCTTCCGACGAACATTAACCCGACAGAAAGGAATACCACAATACCGACAACGTTGATTATGGTCGCAAGTACAGTAATAAGGAGGAATGACCCAGCACCCATGCTGGCTTGATCTGTATTTATATTTGTTTTTCCACTTGTATCTATAGATCCACTTCCAACTTGGCCATCATCAAGAGTGACTTGCGAAATTTTTCTTGCCCCAATAATTATATTTTGTGGGTTTACCTTGTTTATAATTGCAGCGGATATTGGAATATGGCCTCCTCGCCCTTCTTCATACACAACAGCACCTCCCTTCATCACCTTGCCTGTGTCCCCTGTAACCGTAACCTTGAGAGCCTCAGAGTTGTAAAATAATCTGGCTAAAATATTGGAAGCGTCAATCATTACTTGTCCAGCAAAAAGACTGAAATTGATCAAGAGGCCGATAATAATAACACTTATGATAATTCCTTTGGAGTCATGTCCGATCGAAAGAATCATTTTGAAGGCTGCATATAAAAGTATAAATATAAAGAAAATATTGCACAAATCTCGAACTATGCCCCAACCTTCTGTTACGAATTGGGATCTGTATGTAGTGTCATTGATTGAATAAGCAAAAATATAATCAAAGAACATTCCAGAAGCTCCAAATAACCACGATGTCGGCACAAAGACCGCATAGTATATTACTTGAGCAACACAACCCATAATCGTTCCGTCCACAGGATGAGCGAATACACAATCTGGAAGTACATCTTCTTCGCCGGAAGGAGCAGAAGTTGTGACATCAGTGCTTCCAGATGAGCTGGTTCCACTTCCCCCAATCGTTAATTTTAATGGAAAAGTTTTCGTCCATGTTGTGCTGTTCATGTCACTTTTTTGGACATATACATCGAAGCTGTAGCTTTCATTTGCATTTAATTCAATCTCATCAGATGTAAACATTCGTCCATCCCACGGAATAGTTTTGTCAGCATTTTTGTAATTAGCTTCGATGCCTTGATCGGAGGATACATCTTTTTCATCTATTTCGCTTGATCCAAAAGTAGTAACAAGAGTTCTTACTATCTTTTGAAGGCTATCTTTGATCTCAATTTTTACGAAGTAAGTATCTTTTCCTCCCCGGTTAATCCCTATGGTGTAAGCTTTTATTACAACCTTGGTCCCGTTTGCTTCATATCTTGCTTGCAGACAAAATTCTACAGGTGGGCCTTTTGGGTCAGGTTCTGTTTCAAGACATTCTTTCTTTGCAACTTGCCTCATTGCTTCATCTTTAGGGTCTGCAAGGCTTGCAGCATTCGCGATGGTCTTTTCAATATTTATATTTTTATTCTCGTCTAAAAATACACTAAAAGGTGCGAAGATATTCACTAATATAAGTAATATAAGAATGTACGAACCTAGTCTCTTCATGCCTTTGTATTATAGCATTTACTTTATATCTTTTAAATGCTTTATTCAATAGTTTTCAACTTAAATTTTAAAAACCATCCCCCACCAATTTGGTGGGGGATGGTTTTTATTACCAGACGTTAAACAATTTCTCGAATTCTTCAAATGGGTTGATGACTTTACTGTCATATCGGAAGTATTCTGAGATTGCTCCTGCTGAGAAAAATCTATATTCTGGTTCCGCTGGAGGGTAGCTCTTCCAAGGGGTGTTTGTGTTTGTGATACCTGTTAACTGAGGAATCCAAGGGGTATTCGAACTATACTGTGGAGACCAAGGTTTTGCGTTAGGGTCACCTTGCTCATCAAATATCCAAGGGACACTGAGGGCTTTTCGAGTAGCCACACTTTGTTTTGAGCCTAATTTATCATCTGAGTGTAAGTATTCATCGATGATTGTTCCTATCTTTGAACTGGTTGGGTATTTACTATTGTTGAGGCTTCCCCAGTTTGAAAATCCAGTCATATCCTTACTAAAAGATGATCTTGTTAGTTGAACGTGAGCAATATATTGATCAATTTCGTCTGCGAGTATCTTCTTCACTGTTTCAAGGTCTTTGTTTGCAGCATCATCAGGGAAATAGTATTCGAGTATTCCTGCATCGTGAAGTCCTTGCATAATACGCATTGCGATAGGATAGACAGCAGTATTTACATCTGTTGCAAACAAAGCTCCATTCATTCTGATGTCGTAGTCACTATCACCGTATTTGTTTGTGCCATAAGCATCTGGGGCCATATTAAGGAAGAAAACATTTTTTAAATCGTCTGATGGTTCAGATATTGTTTTTTCATATGGGGAGCCTTGATAACTTGGCAAGAATGATTTTGACTCAGGCAATGTTAATTTTGGAGCCATTTGTGCGTCAAATGGTGACCCAAGAACTCTTTCAAGCATAAATTTTTTCCCTCCTGATTTGGATGCTGACGGCTGGTTTTTTGGATCAGTGACTTCGTCATAACATTGGCTTGTTAACCTTTCATTTGTGTTGATACTACTTGTGTAGCGTGCTTTGTTTTGTTTTTCTATTGCTACATCCTCTGTGGTAGCAAGGGTTGGAGCAAGTCTATAAAATTCGCGAAGTAGTTGATCCATCTTTGCTCTGTCTTCAGCATTTAGCACAATTTTTTCTTCACAGATACTTGGGTCACTCGGGTCTGTATCTTTTGGTTCTGGGTCTACGTAATCACGGACCTCTTCTCGGATTGTTGTTACATATGTTGAAGGATTTGTTGCATCGAAATCAATATGACACCCTGGGTCTTTTTCATCAACAAGTTTATCTTTGTCATTATCAACCCCATCACTACACTGGTACGAAAGTCCACTAGTGTCAGTTGTCGAGTCTCTACTTTCGTCCCCAATCTTTGGATCAAAAGTTGTAGGGTCAAGTGTTAGGTCTGTGTGACATCCTGCATCATCGATGTCTTTGAATGTATCTTTGTCGTTGTCGATTCCATCACCACATTGGTAAGTTTTGGTAATAATTGGTTTTGGGTTTGGCTTGTCTTTGATTCTATCTTCTGAATCAATATATTCTTTGTAGCTAAAGTCGTTGGCAGAATCAAAATCTGAGTGACAACTTGCGTCATCTTTGTCCACGAGTCCGTCCTTGTCATTGTCTATTCCGTCCACACACTGTGGTTTTACCGGAGCGATACATCCAGGACCAACATATGTCCCCCCACTATAAGTTCCTCCTATAGGTAGTGGGCCTGTGTAAGTACCCTTTGTAATTGTCCCACCCAAATATCTCCCTTGTGTGATTGTCCCAGAGCTATAAATTCCTCCTGTGACAATTCCGTTTGTATAAAATTTATTATTTAGATATGTACCACCAGTAGCAATTCCCCCAGTGTATATTCCGCCTGATGGGTTGCCTCCTACATAAGTTCCACCGACAGGAGTGCCACCTTCATAATTTCCCCCAAGGACAACTCCTCCTGTATACTTTCCGCCTGTAACTGTTCCTCCTGAATATTTTTTACCAGTTGGACTGATGTATGTTGCGTTTACAACAGTTCCACCAGTCATTGTATCGTTTATGTATCTTCCATCTGTGTAGTAAGTTTTTGCATTTGGAGTAAATTTACCTGATGTGTATGTTGTATTTGCATCTCCAGTGAAAATTCCTCCAGTTGTGATCCCCCCTTTGTATGAATCTTTGGTTGTTATTGGTGGAGTAGTCCATGTGCCACTTCCTGTTGTGCCGACAAAAGTTCTAACTTTATCATTGCCAACCCATGTTCCTTGACTAAGAGCTCCTGTCCCACTTCCTGTTGTGCCTCCAGTCCCAGTCACTAATCCTGTAGTTCCACCTGTTGTTAACCCTGTTGTTGTTCCAGTTCCTCCTGTTGTTATAACTCCAGTTGTCCCTCCTCCTGTTGTGCCTCCAGTTAACAATCCTGTTCCGCCAGTTGTTCCTCCTGTAGTTGTTCCTGTAGTTGTTCCAGTTGTCCCGCCGGTTAGAATTCCTGTTGTTCCTCCTCCTGTTGTACTACCTCCTCCACCAACACCATTCCATGTTCCATTATTATTCTGGGCGACAGATCCGGATCCTACCATTGTAGTTGCCCATGTTCCATTACCGATTCCATTCAGCCAATTCCCAAACCAAGTTCCACTACTGTCCCCTGGCGCAAGTGGTGGAGCAATTGGTTTTCCAACCCATGTTCCGCTGACACTTGTGGTTGTTGACGGAATATATGTTCCTCCAATTGTTGTTCCTTTGGTATAAGTTCCCCCAGCAGTTTGGGCATTTGTATAGGATCCTCCTAGTGTAGTTCCGCCTTCATATGTTCCTGTTCCAACCCCTCCAGCAAAAGTTCCAGAAATTGTATAACCACCCTTTGATGTAATACATCCAAGGAAAGCTTGACCGTTGTCTTTATCTTCAATATTTAAATTGGGAGTAAAAGATTTTGGATTAAGTGCATTGTAATCACTGTGACATCCTGGATCTTGGATATCAATACTTCCGTCTTTGTCATTATCCAAGAAGTCGCTACACTGGTTTTTTGTTTTAGTATAAAGTCCTGAAGATGGGTCCCCTCCGCTCCCTACATCATACTCATTGTTTGCATTTGGCGTGAAAGAATTACGATTGTTTGGATTCAAATCGCTATGACATCCTGGATCTCTGTCATCAATAAAATTATCTTTGTCGTTGTCGATTCCATCACTACATTGGAATTGAGTTTTTGTATAACTATTAGGGCCCCAATTATTTACACCTAATCCAGATCCAATAGTTCCGGTGTTGTTCCCCGAGGTACTTCCCCCTGTTCCAGTACCTGTACCCGTTCCTATTAATCGTCCTGTGTTGATGCCATTTCCTGTGAGTGTGACTCCATTTGTTCCGTTGTTTGTAACTGTAATACCTGGGCCGGTGATCTTTACAGTATTTGCTTTAGTCGGATCAATTGTCACACCAGGACCTGTTATTGTTACCGAGCTTGATCCATCAGCATTGGTTATTGTTACACTATTTGAGCCATCTGCTCCAGCTGTTACCCCCGACCCACTAATTGTTACACTATTTGAGCCATCTGCTCCAGCTGTTACCCCCGACCCACTAAGATTTATTGAGTTAGCATCCAGTATTCCAACATTTAGACTTTCATTTCCGCTACCTCCACCACTTCCACTTCCCCCACTACCACTCCCGTTCGTTGCCCCACTAGAATCTCCGCCAGTATCGGATCCGGTACTTCCCCCGTTTAGTATATTTCTTACGGTATTTCTCAGGTCATCTCCTCCGTCACTCCCCCCATTGCTGACCCAATCTAAAAATCCTTGGTAAGTTAAATTTTTTTCTTTAGATGTTCCAAATAATGGTGTGAACTTTTTTACCTCGGTGTTACTATCGCTCGGAGTTAGAAGTTGTTTCTTAATTACAAAATATCCCACAATCAAAAGGATTAAGAATACTATGAAAGTAATTATAAAAGCCTTATTTTTTAAAAGAGCTTTAAATCGATTTGTTTGTTCGGGTTTGTTTTCCATAAAATTATTTAAGGGGTTACTTCAACGGTTATTGATTTGTTATCAGAGCTGACACTATTTTTTGCTATTAATTTATATGTATTAGTTACATTTGGGTATACATTTTTAGACCCAGAGCTTGGCAATCCGTAACCAACCCCAGGGATTGATATATTTGTACAATTATCTGTTTCCCAGGCAACTATGACTTGGGTGTTTGCAGAAACTTTTTTAGTACTTGAGTCAAAGTTAGTGACCGGAGTTTTTGATGTAAGTTTTGTGATAGAACAATTTGGAGAGTTTGTTCCAGTTGTGCTGTTAGATACCAAGCCACTATTCCCTGGATTGTTTGGCAAGCCTTGTGCCGCACAGATAACTCTTTGATCTTTTACATATTTTTGAGACATTATTTGTGCCACTTGTCTTTGGATACTTTTCAACTTCGCAATGTTTAATGTTGTTTCATTAATAGTGTCACTATACTCACTCGATGAATCATCTAGTGTCTCTGCCAAGGAATCTATCCCATCGAGTTGAGCTAGCATGTCTAAAGCCCCTGGAATATTTTTTTCGTATAGGTTTTCACCATAACGATTATAGATTTCAGTTCGATATTCATCAAATTGTCTTTCTAGTAGTTCTGGTTTGATAATTTGTGAGTATCTTAGCAGGTGTTCGTTTAGGTTCTCTTCTGCATCAGCAACCCTTTGGATTCTATCTACCATTTCGGAGTCTTTCCTTTGGTTATTTTTTGAGATTGCTCCTTGAATCATAGTCATTCCTTGTAGTGCATAACCTGCAGGTCCGCCCACCATGCCACCAATACTACCAAGTGTTCCAAACGTTGTTGTAACCCAACCTGGCTCATATGCTCCTTCAGGGACAATCACATTTCCTTCCGCATCAACAGATGTGTCGTTTAAGAAGTCTATGTAATCTTGGATTTTTGAATAGGTGCTAGCTTCCCATCCTGGGTGAGGTCCAGGGAGACAGTAGTCGAGTTCGCGCATACTATAGGCAATTTCTGGCAAAACTTTTTCGGACTCTTTCAATACTTCTAAGTAATTTGTCTGGTCTTTAATAACTTTGGCTAAATCTTTTGTGATATCAAATGTCGAGTTGGAATCATACCAATTACCAGTGACAGGGACACCAAATAATCCACTTTTTGCCGAGCTTGTGAAAGTGCTTGTAATATCATTCCCGAAACTGTCGTAGACCCTGTTTTCTCCTGGTCCTCCAAAAGTGTCTGAGATGTTTATCTTCTTTTTATTTTTGATTTTACTTACTCCAAATACCATCGCTTGGTTGATAAGCGCATCGAAAACTTGAGAAAGCGATTCGTTGACTTCATCAGCCATTACAAGTTGGTCTATAGGGGACCCAAGAACTTTGTTGAGCTGGTTAGTGATTGTTGTTCCTGGAGTTACAGTTTCCCATCTTACGCAAGGATTTTTCTTTTTATTTCTTACGGTGTAGTCCTCGGGTTTTACGCATTTCTTTTGGCTGAGGAATCCATCTCCCCAGTTAAGTTCATTCAGAGCTTCTTGGGTTGCTTTGGCGCTTCGCTTTGCTATCTCATCGGATGTTATTAACCCGAAGCCAAGTGGGTTGTTCTGCGGGTTCTGTGTTAAACCAAACCAAGCATTCCATCCGCCCTTGCTAAAGTCATTGGAATAATCTTGTATTGTATTTCCGTTGGGAAGGAAAAAAGTCATGCTAGATCGGGATCGGGAGTCGTATGTATTGATTCTGTTATTTAAAAATGATCTCGCGTACTCCCTTCCGTAAGGATAGTCTTTCCTATTTTTGAATTTACCAATAATACCAAGGATCTGGTCTGCTTCATTGTTTTCCAAGCTGGAAAAGTAGGAATTTTGGTCTTTTAGGATAAATGAGTCGCCTTTGAATCCAGTATTTATATAGTTGACTGTTTTGTCTGTGATTTGGCCTAGAGAAAATTTTGCAATACGGTAAGATAGCCCATTTAGACATTCTTCTCTGGCGTCTTCCTTTTCAGCAAGTGCTTTAGTGGCAGCTTGGTCGGCGGCTATTTTTGCGAGTTCTTCATTGTATACAGGGATTGCCTCTCCGTTTTTGTTTAAAATGGTTTTTGTTACTTCTTGGGATGTTTTTGCATTTGTTTTTGATTTATTGGAGGGAACTATTCGGTTCAATGCATCTAGGGTCCGTGTTCCTAGTAGTCTGCTACTGACGTTTTTACAACCAATCAATTTGTCGTAACCAGCATACTTTTCAGAGATTTTAGCTACCGTCTCCCCTCCTGGAGTTTGGCCGGAATTGTTTGTCCCTGTGTTTGGATCAATTGAATTATCTGTTAAGTCTACAATTGTGTCCGCGAAAGTAATTTGAATAGGAGATATGAATATTCCAATGATTGTAAAAATTACTATGATATTTTTAA
Organism: uncultured Candidatus Saccharibacteria bacterium; assembly: GCA_964580855.1. Classification (GTDB taxonomy): domain Bacteria; phylum Patescibacteriota; class Minisyncoccia; order Phycocordibacterales; family UBA9973; genus UBA8515. The sequence goes on along the minus strand of CAZOLF010000001.1, from coordinate 39,321 downwards.
CAAAAGATGTATACATTTTATTCCTGTTGTATTATACCATTTGCGATAAGATTTTCCTCTATCATATTGATAGCTTCTTCAGATTCTAGTACATATCTATTATACATTCCGGTCCCGCTTAGGCCTACTAGTGGATTTTCAACTGATTCTATAATATGCTCAAGAGCTGTCCCTATTTTGTCATAAGAATTTATAAGATCTAGATGGTATCCTGCAATCCCCCTTGGGACTGTTACGTGCGATAAATCTAAGGCTAAATTTTTGTAATCCAGTGATATCGTCTCCAGTTTGTTCAGGGTCTCCGTGTCTTCGTTTTCAACACCTTCTCCAGCTATGGCTAACTCTTCCCCAATACTACTATTCTCGTATTTATCGACTATTTTTCCTACAGCAGTTTGATAATTCCTCAAGTTAGTCTTGTTGGAGATTATTGTCTTTAGGTTCCCCGCCTTGTATGTATCTTCCAAGTCTGTGTTTATCACTTCAGCACTTGCATCAGCAGATATTAATGCCATTGTCTGGCTATCTAATTCCCCTACTTGATTCAAGGAAACGATTGTTCCGAAGAGCTTTTTAGCTAAGTTATCACTTGGGTCTGTCCCATCTGTGATTTCTTCGTCAACTGGGGCGCTCAAAGCCTTTTTGGAATCAATTATAGCTTTGTTGCTTACTCCATCACCTTCCGGATCAAGTCCCCACAGTGTTTCTTCCCAATCTGGGATAGAATTTTTGTTACTATCTGTTGTGATTAAATCCCCTAGGGTCATTTCTGGATTCGCATTAATTTTTATGGCAAGTTTGGATGGAGCATTTTCTTTACTAAAGGGCTTGAATATATAAAGTGACCCAGCAACAAGAACAACAACTAAAAGTATTAAAATTTTTAGTCCAAATGATTTGCTAGGTAGATACGCTTGTATGCTCATATGTGGGAATTATACCAAACATTTGTTTAAATTAACATATAGATTGTAATTGTTTTCTTTACTTTGACTTTGGTACCTACTATAATATGATTATTATATGAAACATACTAATAAAAATATTTTCATTACAGCTATTTTCATTACAGCTTTATTTGGGTTGTTCATGTTGCCGTCTCGTCCCTCTCAGGCTGGAGCAAAACTTGTTAATTCCAAAAGCCAATTATACGCAGGGAAAGTCGACAAAATGACTCCTTGTGAGTGTAGCGGAGGATTTCAGGTAATAATTAAAGGTGGTCGTTCTCCTGGAAACTATTTGTATGTTCCCGGAGAAACTAAAGCTTTTAAAAATCGTGCGATAAGTGCAGGGAGGTTCATTATGGGACGACGCTCCTCTGGGGGAGAATGTGTAATTACACCACCAGATTGTAAGGAGACCCTTGATGTTAGCGGAGGGACTATCTCTTCTTTTGGCTCCTCCCCTTTCTAAAAATTTAAAAGTTCGAGCCAAGTTCCGAGCTTTATATCTTCAGCTCTTGCTTTAGGATTTAATTTTTCTTTTTCAAAAAATTCGGCAATTTTATTTTTCGGCAGAGCATCCTCTAAATTTTTAATCAGCACTTTTCTTTTGTGTGCGAATCCGGCTTTTAGTATCTGAAAGAATTTTTCTTCCTCACCAACTTTCTTAAAAGTGTCTTTGGAAACATTTTTAATTGTTATAATTGCGGAATCAACTTTGGGAGCGGGGCTAAAAAACTTTTTCCCTACCTTCATTATGTATTTTGGTGTGCCGAAGGCTTTGACACTTATAGACAGAATACTCTCTTTGCCATCACGAGCCACAATCCTCTCGGCAACTTCTTTCTGTACGAGTAGTGTCATACTCTCCGGGTGATTTGCAATTGTTAGAAATTTTTTTATAATTGCACCTGTTATATTGTATGGAATGTTAGCGATGATTTTATATCCGGATTTTCCTAAACCTGCTTGTTGCGGATCAAATTCCAAGATATCCCCTTGTATCATTATCAGGCGCCCACTTGCAATTTCATCTTTGAATTTTTCCGAAAGAATTTCAAATAAGTTATAATCTTTTTCCACGGCGATTACTTTATTAACTGCCCGTAATAAATATTCAGTCAACGCGCCCTTACCTGGGCCGATCTCCAACACGACATCACTTTCCACAAGGTCACTCGACTTGCACATTGCGTCGAGCGCGGACTTAGATTTGAGAAAATTTTGACCCATGGATTTTTTGGCTTTGTGTATCATCTTTTTTATAAATTAAAAATAAACAAATTTTTCCCCATTGTGTGATTCGCCTTGTTCGAAGCTTGTAAGATGCGCCGGAATGTCATTGAGGAATTCACTCGGCGTATTTACTTGCTTCATTCCGAAAATTGTTCGTAAAGATGCATAGCAAAGATATAGCTTGTGCTCGGCACGAGTAAGTGCCACGTAAAATAATCGGCGTTCCTCTTCGCTCTCCCCAGCATCTTTGGAATTTGTGCGTGAATGTGGGAAAAGGTCCTGCTCAAGTCCAGTGATAAAAACATATTTAAACTCAAGGCCTTTTGAGGCATGAACGGTCATCAGCCTTACTCCGCCCTTCTTCTCTTCATGCATCAGACTATCTTGGTCACTTGCTAAAGAGGCATCCGAGAGCAACATATTCATACCTTCAGGGCCAAAAGTGTCGTATTTGAGTGACAGTGTTACGAGTTCTTTTATATTTTCCAATTTTTCTATTTCTTCCGCACTCCCCGCCTTCAATTCATCTTCAAGGCCACTTTTCTTAATTACAAATTTTAATGATTCTGATACAGAATTGTTCTGGATACATTCACTGATTTCTTCTAGTAGTAAGTAAAAGTTGTTAACTTTAATTTGAGTATTTGCAGGCAAAGAATTAGTTTGGTTGGCAAAAATTTTCGCAATCGTTACCTTGCCGATTCCTCGTACTGGCACATTGATGATTCTTTTAATATCGGAAAGGTTTTCAGGGTTCAAACTTGCACGAATATAAGCCAGCACATCTTTGATTTCCTTTCGTTCAAAAAATTTTACCCCCAAGACTTGATATGGGATTTGTCGTCCTAAAAATGCTTCTTCCAAGATTCGCGATTGGAAGTTGGCACGGTAAAGTACTGCAATTTCTGTTGGTTCGGCCACTCCACGCTCTAATAAATCATAGACTGTTTTAGCCACGAACTGGGCCTCACTTCCTTCGTCGAAGGCTTCGAAGAGTGTTATCGACTCACCAATTTCTTTTTCTGTAAAAAGATTTTTGGGCACACGATAAACATTCTTTTTGATAACTTCATTCGCTGCTTCTAGGATTGTTTTGGTTGATCGGTAGTTTTGCTCGAGCATGATAATCTTTGCACTCGGATAATCCTTTTCGAAATGTAGCATATTCTTTATGTTTGCTCCGCGCCAAGAATAAATATTTTGGTCGGTGTCACCAACAACACAAATATTTTTATTTTCACCGACGAGCAACTTTACGAGTTCGTATTGTACCTCGTTTGTATCTTGATATTCATCGATCATCACATATTTAAATCTTTTGTGATAATTGTTGCGGACTTCTAAATTTTCTTTTAAAACTTTTACTGATTTTATGAGCAAATCATCGAAATCAAGCGCGCCTTCTTTTTTCAAACTTGCGTCGTATTTGTCCCAAACCTTTGCGACAACTTCTTGGAAACCTCCACGAATATTTTCCACAAACTGTTCATGGCTTATGAAGTCGCCTTTTGATTTGGAAATTACACTTTTGATTTTTCTTGGTTCAAATTGTTTCGGGTCGAGATCAAGCTCTTTCAAAGCCTCTTTTATATAGCCTGTTGTATCGCTATCATCGGCAATTGTGAAATTTTTGTTCAATCCTAGAAGGTGTGAATTTTCACGAATTATATATACTCCGAGAGCATGAAAGGTACTGACGAAGGGAGTCGCATCGTATTTCCTATCTGACAATAAAGAGACAACGCGATCACGCATTTCTTTCGAGGCTTTGTTGGTAAAGGTAACCGCCAGAATTTCTCGTGGGTCAACTCCAGTCCGGATCAAATGAAGAATTCTATAGGTTAGAGTTTTTGTTTTCCCTGCCCCTGCTCCCGCCACGATCAAAAGTGGGCCGTCTGTATACAAGACAGCTTCTTGTTGTTTTTCGTTTAAATCTTTCAGATATGTTTCTTGCATCGACTTATTCTAACACAAAACCCCTCACATATTGAGATGTGAGGGGTTTTGTTGGCTTGTTTGGCTATTCGGCCATCATCTTTTGAGTAAACTCTATGTACTTTCGAGCTTCATCATCTATCATCATATCGAAACTTTGGATTTTTGAACGGAAGAACATTAGCATTGTCTCTGGGGTTGGCTCTCCTGTGTCAACGAATTTTTCGAATTCATCAACTTGTTCATCTGTCATCTCCTCCATCGCACGAGTTATAACAGCTTGGTAAATTAGGACCCCTGCTCTTTCCAAGAGTTCCATACGGTCTGCTTCAGGAAGATCTGCTATCCCTAAAGCTTTGGCCAAGATATCATATGTTTGTTTATCGAATTGCATATATTTTTATTTTTTAATAATTATTAATAATTTATTTTCCAAGCTTATTCTTGGCCACACTTGCCAAATATTCTTCAACTGTTTTTCCTCCGTACGGCACACCAGTTTCATAATTTAACTTTACGATTTTATCGATTTCATCTTGTACATAGATAGGATATTGACTACCTCTATCTACCACATCAATAATCTTCAAATCCTTCAATTTCCTCCAGCTTTCAGTAAATAGACCATTCTCATCTGAAATTCCATTTGTTCTGTCACTGAAGATTTCGTTGATTAACTTCAAGTTCTCTTGCTTGAATTGTGGTGTATTTTCAAATGGGTCTCCTTGTGGTACGGGTGGGTGGCTTGCTGTATATTCTGGAGTTCCTGGGACGTCAGCTGGGTTGATTGTTTTTAGTGGTCGGTCGATATCAGGGCTTGTGTTAGTTGAGCCTTCTGTATAGAAGTTACTTCCTTGGTGGAAATTATCAACATTTGATTCTTGTTTGTTTAGATCTTCCCATGTAGATGTGCTAGGTTTCTGGGTCTCTTCCAGTGGTGCACTTTCGCCTTCTGTATTATTTTCAGCGCCATCTTGATAAAATTCACTTTCATCAGGAGGAGTGTAATCTAGAGGATCTCCACTTCCAGAACCGCTCTCGGTAGATTCTGTACCCTTAACTCCGGCTCCAGATTCAGATGCTCGAGCTCCACTGTGATCGGAATCAAACATTCTTCCTTCATGCCACTTCACATTATTTTCTCCAGAAATGATTGTATCATCGCCCTTGCCGATGTCGTGGATACTTACCACTCCGTTTTCATCAACACTTATAGTTGAACCTTCTAATACAAACATACTTTCTTTTGCATTTTCAGGGTTAAACATTCCCCATTCTTGTGCCAAAGTCCAAAGTGGAGTTTTGATTATATGATCAATATTTTCTGGGCGTGTTGCTGGATCTGGGTACTCTTTCTCCAATGCTTGTTTCAAATCTTGAATCATAGCTCCTGCTCCTTCACTACTGACTTTGATTGGTTCGATAGCTTTGTGTGGAGGAAGATCTTCTGTTGCATTGTCTGGGTTACTACCAGCATCTTGTTCCAATTTAGTGCCTCCAGTGTTTGTAGGATCAACAGATGTTGAATCTTGCCCAGAGATAATTGGTTTTGCCACTTGAGTTGTATCATAGCCAGTAGTATCTTGAGATATAATCGGTTTAATTATCTTTGTTGTGTCGTATCCAGTGGTGTCTTGGCCGTTCATTATCGGCTTGATTACCTGTGTCGTATCATATCCAGTTGTATCTTGATTTATGATTGGCTTGATAACTTGTGTTGTATCATAACCAATAGTATCTTTAGAGCCAATACCATTTTTAATATTTTTTAATGTGTCTTGTACTGTTGTATCTTGTCCAGCAATAGGATTTTTTAGAGTATCATTTAATGTACTATCTTGTGCTCCGATTCCAGATTTAATAGTATCAGTTGAAGTTGTGTCTTGCCCTCCAATTCCAGAGTTCAAAGAATCTGTTGCTGTGCTGTCTTGGATAGTAACTGGATTTGGAATAAGTTTACCTGTGTCTGGGTCTACTGCTTGAGCAGTATCTTTTAGTCTAGGACCTACAGGTTTGTTTGTCTTTTCTGGTGTTTTAGTTTCTTCTGTTTCTGTTGTGGTTGTTTCTGTTGGAGTTGCCTCACCTGTATCTCCACTAAACATGCCAAGAATACCAGACTTTGTATAATCAATACCCTTTTCAAGCAAGGCATCACCTCCTAGTTTTGCAGAACCATAGTTGGCAAGCATTGATAATCCTAGGACTGCAAATCGTTTGTAGCCATGTCGGGACTTCACCTTACTAATAGCTTCATCCAAAAGTCGGAGTGCATGATTGTGCTCTTCCTCATTTTGATCTTGAGCAAACTTCTGTTCGATTTCGGCTCTTTGTTCTTCAAAAGCAATCATTTGAACAGCATTTTTCTTTTCAAGATTATTGATCACTTTTGATGAAATCATCTGTATTGCAACACCACGAATTATTCGAGTCCCCACAGATGCTACACTTACGAATCCTACTCCTGTTAGTGCTCCAAAACCAAGGTTTCGAACGAGTTGTCCAAATTTATATTGGAAAACTATCTTACCCTTGGCTTGTTCTTCGAGAGTCTTTGCTGTTTTTTCCAAAACTTCAGCGTCTCTTTCTAGATTCTCTTTGTCTGCACCTGTTGCATTTCTAGCCTCGCCTTTTAGTCTTTTTGCTTCATCCTTATTAGTTTTTGCATCTGCTAGTAAAGCATCTATTTCTTCTTTGCTTGGCAAGTTGGACTTGTCTCGCATTGTATATATATTGAATCCCCAGTCTCCCATCGCTTTATAGAAATCCATTCCTGTTCCTAATGTTCTGCCAACTACCCCGAGTGCTTTTAGGAGTACACCTGGTCTTTTGCCTGGAGTGCCAGCTTCTGCATCCTTCTTCTCGAGGTTCGCATGACGTTCATCAAGCATCTTCTGGTATTCTTCCGATGCTTTTTCGAATTTCAACTTCTTGAATTTTGCTACTTCTGCCTCTATTGCATCTTCTGTCAGCATTCGAGATGTGATTTGTGCATCTTCGGTTTCAAATGTTTGTTCCAAATGCTGAGCTTTTTTGTCAGAAGTAAACTTCTCCACATATTCTTTTGCTTTTTCGAAGTAGGCTTCTTTTGCTTCATCTACTTCTTTGTAATCTGTGTTTACCCCCAATGCATTAAAAAGTCTACCAGTAAACCTAGTTATTAAATTATTTTTTTGATCGTAAGTAAATTGCTTAACATTGTAGTCTGCACGAAGAGCATCTATCTCACCACGGAGGGTTTCAAGCTCGGCTTCTGGTATGCGTACAGGAGGCAATTCCTCCTTGCCTTTCTTTTTCTTTTTACCTTTTTCTTCTTCATTTTCACCATCTACAGGGGCTTCACCATCCATACCTTCAGTAATTCCTTTTTTGGCTCCACTCCGCAATCCTGCCCACAAATTTTTCAAGAAGTTTCCTTTCTTAGGTTCTTTTCCTTCTGCTATATCTTTCGCATCCATCGCATCTGCTCTTTGTTCTGTTGATTCTTGGAACATGTCATCCTTTTTATCAAAGCGAAGTTTCTTATAAAGGGCTTCCTCTTGTGCAACCTTCTGGTCTACTTCTGCGCGAGATTTTGCTTTGTCTTCATCGCTTCCAAATGTTTTTTCCAAATGTTCGGCTTGGAGATTGTCTGTAAATGCATCAAGATATGTTCGAGCTTTGTCGTAATACACTTGCTCGGCCTTGTGCACGATATCATAATTTTGATTTTTAGGCAGACCCAAAAAGCTTCCAAGTTTGTGCATTGCACTCTTTATTCCGCTCACTGTTTTATCGTAGTTTACTTTCTTTGTGCCGTATTCATTTCGGGCATTTATCATTTCATTCTTGAGTGCTTCCAGAGCTTCCTCGGCAATCTTTTCTGGAGGATTTTCCTTCTTCTCTTCTCTCTTTAGTTTGTTGAGTTCAATAGTTGTTTTGTGGACATCTGTTTCTTTCTTGCCGATAGTCTTTGCCCTGTCTGCAACTATTTTTTGCAAATTTTCAAGCTCGATTTCTTCTTTTGATTTTGGTGTTTTTTCTGCCATATAGTTTATATATTAATTAATAAGGATTAATTTAATCAACTTGTTTTTGCAAAAACTCTTCTTTTAATTTATTCCGATACTCGAGTACTTCGTCTTTAAGGAAAGCTTTGGCACTTTCGAGGTCCATTTTATTTGTAAGGAGAGTTCCATCTGGTCCAACAACGCCATATTGCTCACCTTCTTTTGATCTTTTATCTCTTACTACAAAGAATCCTAGCGGGTTAAATTCTACAATATCATTTGCCTCTACCACTTTTTTATTGATTGGAGCATCCGTGTATGCTGTGGAAAAAATCATACCAGACATGTATTCGGGATCTTCCCCATTTTTGTTTGTAAAGTCGCGGGGGTAGATTTGAAGTTTTGGATTTATTTTGTCATACGCAAAATACATAAATGGGTACTCAGCCTCATTTACTTTAATATCTTGCTCTTTATTAATTTGTTGGTTAGTCTTCTCTTTTGCTTTTTTAGCTTGGCCTAGAATCCATCGTATTGGCATAACGCGCGCATTAGACTTTGCGATTTTTTCTGATCTTTCTTTCCCTATTTTTTTCAAGTCTTCTAGTATTTTTGGTCCTTGGCCGGCAAGCAATCTCCACTCTGCATCGTATCTATCTTTTAATTTATAATATACTTCCTCCGTGGTTGATCCATGTATTAAAATAGGCTCAATGCTTCTTCCACTGAGTTCCTTTTCTGGATAATAAAATGCTTCGTAGTGGTTGTCCACTTGTTTGATACCTTCCCAGTTTTTGCCAAAGCTCTGCTCCGCTCTTTTTGAGGATTGATCTAAATATATTTCTCGGGGAGTTCTTGTATCTTCATATCCATATGTTTCCTCTGCTTTGTTGCCTGTTTTTGCTACGGGGTTCGGTTCTGGAGTTGCCGGAGTAAGTGGTGCACCACTCGCCTTTTGCTCTTGGATTTTTCTTTTGAGTTCCTCTATCTTTTCTAGGTCAGCTTGTTGTTCGAGTTTGAGAGCAGTAAGTTCTGGGGTTAAATTGGCAAGTTTTTCTTCTAGTTCGCGGATTTTCTTTTGTCTCTTTGATTCTTTTGGAGCTTTGTTTTCTTCCTGCTCATTTTCTTTTGTATCTTCTATGAATTTTTCTTCTGCTTCTGCGAGGGCTTCTGCCTCGTAAACTTTAGACAAGTTCAAGGCTTCTTCAAGTTCAGCTGAACTCAATTCTTTGCCTTTAAACACACCACCATCATTGATGATTTGCTTTATCTCCTCTGGGGACCACTTCCTTTTAGGTTGTTGTTCTTTTGCCATATTATTATGTACCAATATTATATATTAATTTAGTGTAATCTTTTAGTGATTATTATGAACGCTTTATATTATCTAACACTTGTAAATGAAAGTCAACACCCCAGATAGTGCCTTAAAGCACGATCTGGGGTGTTGACTTATTTTTGCAAATTTTTCTTCTCCACTTCTTTTATCGACTTTCTTATTTCTGGTCCTATCCTTTCGAGTTCAGTCAATATTGCGGCTGCTTCTTTTGCTGTAAGTTTCTGGCTTTCCACTGCTTCTACATACATATTGTCATATTTTAAATTTATCTCTCTAACTCTTTGTAGTATTGGGGAATATTTTTTGATAACTTCTTCGGCCATGGTGCGAGATTTTTCTTTACTTAGTTGTTTGTTGGCTTGGGCTAGTATCCCCTCTAGGTGTTTTATGGGGTTGGCAAAGTAGATATCAGCTTTTGTTTTATGTACCTTGTCAGATTCATTAGTTTTTGGCTTGTCGGCAAATTCGGAATTCAGAGGATCACTTCGCAACTCATTATCTCGAGCTTGCTCAATTTCTTCTTTTATTTTGTTTACCTCTTCTATATGAGCTTTGGTTTCCTGTTTCTTCTTTTGCTCAATCATCCATTGCAAAGGGCCAATATATGTATTATAAAAATGTGCAGTTATTTCCTCTTTCTTTTCATTTAAAGAATTTAGTTCTGGGTTTGGTTTTTGGGGCTTTTCTTTCTTCATTATAATTTATTTTTCAACTGCTTTAATTTTTAGAATACATTTGTGTTTACCTCGTCTCTTAATGTCGCATATTTTTCGGCGATTTCCTTTTCTAGAGATTTCCTGTTGGGTGCATTTTTAGGCAATTTTTCAATTTCCATTAATTCTGATATGTCTAATTTTACCAATGCTTTTATTCGAGGACTTACTTTCCCTCCTTCTATTTTGGAAGAAGTTTTTCTATTTTTATTTTCTACTTTTTTGTTTACCCCTCCTTTTTTGTTATCGAGTTCCCTGATAATTGCGTTTGTTACTTCAGGGCTATTTACACCGTATTGCTTGTATTTATATCCATATTCATAAATTTCCTTCGGAGTCATTGTCGATAGTTGTTCTTCGGTCAGTGGGACAAAGCCTGTTGCGTTATTCTGGCTCCCTACTTCATTCTTCCTTGTTAATTTGCCAAGCTCTTTACGATACGCTTCGCCTATTTTCCCTCTTTCCTCAACATAACGTTGCTTCAGAGTATTAAGCGACTTGACCCACTTTTTATCAACTGGGTAAATCTGCTTTGGTAATCCTAACTTTTCCCTTTCTGCGAGCTCTCGCTCCTCTAGTTCCTCTAGGTTTTTTTGGTAGTTCTCTATAATTTTTTCGACTGTCATAATCGGGGAAACTCCTTTTTCTTTGGTAGGGTCTTTTTGGATTGTGACAGAAAAATCTTTGTTGGCTGGCTGTATAATATTATTTTTCAACTCATTTTTTTTACCCGCCACGTCCTTTTTGGTTTTTTCTACTTTTGGTTTTTTCTTACTTTCTTCTTCTCTTATAAAATCAAACATTGCATTATCTGTCTGTGTTGGGGATTTATCCTCTATTTCTTTTCTTTTTATATCAAACGCTTCTTTAATCCAATCAAGCGCTGTGACTGAGCTTGGATTTTTTAAGTTGTTCTCTAGGAATTTGTTAAATTTTTCATAAGTATCTATGTTATTTAATCCTGCACGTTTTACTTCGGCATCGAGTAACTCTTTCTCGTCTTGATCAATTTGCGCCAATTCTTGGTCTCTTTCATCTTCAGCTTTTTTCATAATAGTATAAAGATTCCTTAGCTGACCTTTTTTATTTTCTTCGAATTCATATGCGACAGGCGAATACAATTCTAGAGCTACTTTCCTCTGTGCGTCAAATTTATCTTTGATTTGTTTTCTATAAAGTTCTGGATTTTTAAATGCCTTATATGCCTTTGTGTTTTTTTTAGCAGTTGCCCCTTCCTGGATTAATTCTTCCAATTGCTTCAGCTCTTCTTTTTCTTCGTTTTCAATTCGGTCATTTTCCTCTTCCCTCTTAATCATATTGGAGATTGTTTTGTTCCCCGTTAAATCTTCTAATTCTTTGTAGTATTTAGCATTAATTTTCTCTGCAACCTCTTTTTTAGTTTTTCCACTCAGTACACCCTCTACTCCCTTTCCAATAACGGCCGTCCAAAACTCTGTTCTATCTGTGCCATCAATAGCCTGTCTAATACTTAATAATGCTTCTTTCCTTCTTCTTTCTATATCAGCTATTTTATTTTCGAGGGACTCATTTTCTGTTTCTACTGTAGTAGTCTCTGTTGCGTCTTCTTTTAATTTTTCATTTATTTTCCTTTTCATATCTCCTTTTACAATACTGCCATCTTTGTGTAATGTTGCAGGAGTGAATTCGAAATCTTCAAATTTATCACCGACTTTGAATTCTGGGATATTAAAAAGTTGCCCATAGTAATGTTCAAAATAATGTCCAGATCCGTCTGTAGCATAATTCCAGCCTTCTTTTCTTGGGAGTACTTGCATGGTATCTGGGTTATAAGCAAACATTGCTTGGCTATTAGGTGTATTTTCAAACGTGGGCTTGCCATTTTCAAGCATTTTAAATTTTGCGGTAAATCCAAGCTCTTCTATTTCAGAGATAGTTTCTTTGCCACCTTTAGTTGTTGTAAAATTATCTGGATTATTTTTCCAGTCTTCCCAGTCCTTTGTAATTTCATCTACTGTAATTTCTGGAGTTTTGGTTTTTTTTGGATTTGTTAAGTCTTTGAATTTCTTTCTATATTCTGCTTCTATGTCAGATACAGCATCTTCATATTTATCTTCTATTTCTTGTTTGAGTTCGTTATATTTCTTTTTTTTGTATGGTTTCTTTTCGTGAACTTCCTCTAATGCAGTCAGTGCTTTCTCTTTTTCACCTTCCGCTTTTTTCAAAGCCTCTTCCTTTTCTACTAAAAGAGGTGCAACAAAATCCATTGAGGCTTGAACATTTTCTTCCCCAAGAAGTTCTACCAAGTCTTGAGTTGCAGGGGGCAAATTGGCGGTATCTAATTTTGTAGATGTATTTATTTCGTCTTTCGGATTTTCTACGATTGGAGCTGTTTCGGATTCTTCACTGATAGTAGGCTCTATCACCTCCTCTGGTTTGATTTCAGGTTCTATGACTTCCTTCCTTTTTTTTGGGACACTTTTCTTTTCTTTTTTTGCAAGTTCAAGTGCTTGTTCTTTTAATTTTCTCTCCGCAATTAATTTTTCCAATGGAGAAAGAATTTCATTTTGGAAATAGTTTTTTATTTCTTCAGTTTTAGGCGAGAGCCTTTTCCCCTCAGGGTTTGAATTGTTTTCTGGGGTTTGCATTTTGTTTAATTAGAATTTTTTTCTATTTCGTAATTGATTTCTAATTTTTCATTGATTATATTCATGAATTTGATTTCTGCTCCAGGGTGTTCGACTCGAATCTTCTCTTCGAGAGATTGTTTGAGTTGTGGTATTATCTTTTGGAAAATTTCATTAATAAAATTTCGAGTTTCTTTTTTTATCATCACTCCACTAAGTTCAGGATTTTCTATTTCAATATTTCCACCTTTGTTAAAAATTCCTGCCTCCATTGATACACTCATTGCTGGAAGAAGTTTCTTACTAATCTTCATCTCGGCTTCGATGGCATAAGTATTCTTGCCTCGTCTGAAAGTAAATGCAGTAAGAGACGCTTTAGTTTTTTTATTATTTTCAAGTAAAACTTTTTGTATACTATTTAGGACTTCTTCTTTTAAAATCTCTGGTTTTATAGATTCAGAAAATCCTTTGATCGATTCCTCCTCTATTTTCTGGTCTGCGAAGGTAATCATTTTTGGAGGCTCCTCTTTTGGGGTAACTTCTATCTTTTCTTCTTCTTTTTTGGCAGATTTTTCTGGGGTATCCTCTACTGTTTGTTCTTCGTCCTTATCTTCAGGTAAAGCTTTGTTTGCTTCTTGTTCTGCTGATCTCTTCTTTTCAATCAAAGCTTTGAGATTTGCCTGCATTTTCCCAAAATCGTCAACAATCTGTAGTTTGTTGTTTGTATAATCTTCATAAATTCGTCCTTCGGATTTTCGAGGATTAGTGTCTTGTTGTGGAGTTATTTTTTCTGATGTTGGCATGTTTTATATTGTACCATTTAATATATTTTTAATATAACCTTAATTGAGTGGATATTTGCTACCGTAGGACTTTACACTTATATTTTACAACCTTTTTGTTCGTCATGTCAAATTTTGACTCCTCTTCGGGGTTTTAAGGCTTTTTTTAGTTTTCCACTGTTGTTTCCACACTCAACTTGGTACTTTTATTGACTTGATCTCCCCCCTGAGGTACCCTTTAGGAAGTAAGGTCCTAATCCTTACTAGAACAGAAAAGGAAGAGATAATCTATATTATGCCTGCGCGTCCGAATTTCCCCTATTCTTATGAAAGAAAACAAAACTCAAAAAGTCACTCCGAGCATTTTGAAGCATAAAAATGCCTTTGTGTCTAAAATATCTTTATTATATAAGCATTATTTGCTGAAAGGGCTAACCACATTTGCTGTGGCTTTTTCCCTTGTTTTCGCTCCTATGAATGCTAATGCTGGATTTATGTCCTTTGTTTCAGGGCTTTTTGGTTCATATTCACAAGCGTCTGAACCTACTCCTGAAAGTAACTATAACCTCCAAACAATGCCTTTATTGGTTCCATCCTTAAGGCACGACCTTAAACCAGAGTCCGAAATTGTGGCAATGGCCATAGTTGAGGATCAAGCGATGGAGGTATACACAGGGCCACTTGATATAGATACTGACTTAGAAAGATATTCTTCTGACGAAAAGATTGATATCTATACTGTTAAGAAGGGTGATACATTGGACAGTATTGCCAAATCAATGAAGGTTTCAAAAGCCGCTATTATATATGCCAATAGTGATATTCCACGAAGCGAATTAACTAAAGAAGGCCAAATTTTGACAATAGTGCCGTTGAAAGGTTCGTCCTATACAGTAAAGAAGGGCGACACTTTGGAGAGTATATCGAAGAAGTATAAAATTTCAGCTAATGATTTGTTGAAATTTAATGTTCTTTCAAAGGCGAGTGATTTGAAGTCTGGCAGTACAATTATCCTTCCGGGCCTTGATGCAAGCTCCGTCGCAAAGATGGATAAGGCTGATAAGGCTAAAAAGGAAGTAAATGTGGTTGCCAAGAAAGAAGCTCTAACAGAAGATGAAGAAGAATTTATAGATCAACCGGAAAGCCAAGAACCGCAAAATCCAACGCCCTCATCTTTGGATACAGGGTCAGGCCGAGAATACATATGGCCTTTCCCAGCAGGGGTCGGCAGTGCTTCTCAAGGTCTACACCATGGTAATGGTTTTGATTTGCGTGCACCAAAAGGTACAGATATTTATGCAGTAAAAGGAGGAAAAGTTTTGATCGCCGATGGTCAAGGATATAATGGAGGATACGGTTTTTATGTTGTCATCAACTCTCCAGATGGTAGTCAGGCTCTTTATGCCCACATGAGTTCTGTTACTGCAGTTGCCGGACAAGTTGTGAATCAAGGTGATTTGATCGGTAAAGTTGGTTCTACTGGAAAGTCTACAGGTAACCACTTACATTTTGAGGTACGTGGAGGATTCAAAAATCCATTTGGTCCATTGAAAGTTGGTGGAACCAGTAAAGATTTTTATAATTTATATAAATAAACTTCTATGAATTTGAAATCAAAAATTTTTGTTAAGATTATTTCTTTTTTTGTGTTAGCAATGTTTGCTTTGTCGGCTGTTCCTTCCGTTGCTCTAGCTGTTGCCACTCCTACTAAGGTCACAACTACAAAGAAGGCTCCTGTTAAAAAGAAAGTTGTAAAGAAAAAGGTTGTGAAGAAGAATAACCTAAATTTAAATCCTCCACTAATTACACTCGAGACAGCTCCACATTCAGACAAGCCTGTGAAAAAGAAAGTCACAAATAAAAAAGTAGTAAAGAAGAAAGTATAAAAAATCCCCTATGGTAAACATAGGGGATTTTTTATTTATGCAATTTCTTGATTGTAGCAACTCTCGCAATAAACTACTTCTTTTCTTTCCGGACCGTAACTTGTTTCAAATTTCTCCTCGCATGTTATCCCTTTGTGATTTAGATGATTTTCAATTTCACACATGCATTTTCCAGGATATAATTTGCGAGGATTTCTTTTGGCCATACGAGCCTGGTGTCGGCATTCGAAATCTTTGTGCGGAATTGGTAAATTCATTCGTTTATAGAATTCGAATTCAGCCTGGGTGATTTTGTAATTCTTACCACACTCATTACAAGCTAGAATTTCTGAAGTGATTGCATCTGTAACATTTGTAATACTTGAAGGGATTGTATTTTCTGGCATTGTTTCTTTGCCAAATGTACCTGTATTCTTTTCTTGCCAACGATACCCTCTTTCTAGTGCTACATTGCGTTCTAGTGGGAAAAAGTCCTGTGCTAGAGTTTCATTGTAGCCAAAAGGTGCTAGGTCTGCTGGGAAAAATTGCCCATAATCCTCCTCATTTTTTATTTGTTCATCGATTTTTTTCTTTATTTCAAAATATTCTTCCTTTGTATATTGCTTGTTAAATATCATGTAATTACCTTTGCGTACCGCAATACATCCAAATGCATTAGATAAATGATGACAACTTTCACAGTATTCAACTTCATTACAATAGAAAACGAATGCAGAGTTCTTTAACTTACTCCCTTCTAGCGCGCCCATTATATTGTAGCCAAACTCGGGTTTGTAGTAATAGTTGTTACAATCCATGCTATCTATTGGGTTCTCCGAGTCCGTCATGTATGAACAATTTTTCGAGTCATATGTATCAAAAAGCATAACACCTTCGTGACAGTTGTGTAGATAATCCCCCGTTACGTTGTGGCACTTCGTTTGGGAAGTGTATTTTCTAATTGCTTGAAGTTTTATTTCCTCGAAATCTTTTTTTGCCCTTTCTATACTTTCAAAACTCTCGAGTATTTCTTTTTTCTTTTTTTCAAATTCAACTTTCTCGTATTTTACATTCAAAATACTATTAGACATGTGTCGTCCGTTTGTACAAAATATACAATTTGAAGAATCACGCATATTGAAACAGAAGAGTAAATCAGTAGATGACTGGCATTGTTCTGAGTACATACATTTAAAACATGAACGACAATCTGTACACTCGTAACAGAGTTCTGATTCATGTAAAAATGCGCAATCTACACAAAATTTATCGCGTTGTAGGAGTCTACCGTACATACAATCCTCGTTGTAGTCAGCGGCAAAGATTAAATAACAATCTTTGTTCTCTGCGGAGCCGTTTGTGTATTCACTACGGACATTATTAAATGCCATCAAACTTAGCTTTGGGACTTTTTGTTGTAAAATTTTGTATTGTTCAAAAAAAGATTTAGAAAAATCATAATCCATAGCATAATCTTTTGGATCCCAGCCATCACCCCACCAACAATCGTGACAATAGACTGTGAACGGTGATTCTGGAGTGTATACTGTAATCATATCTTTGTTGCACATATCGCAAGGTCTCTTGTAGAATGTTCTTTCGTTACGGAAATTTAATCTTTTAGCCATTCGGCAGTCTGGGCAATAAAGTGGATGTGGACTTTTCATTTGCTCATAGAATACAATGTCCTCATCACGGATCACAAATTCTTTTTCGCATGTTTTACAATTTTGTTTTGTCATATATTGTTAGTTAATAGTACTAATAAAAAAACTAAAAATCAAAGATGCAATTGCCCCAATTATTAAAATGATTTTTGTAATCAAATTTCTCTTGCTAGAATTTTTTGTTGCAAAACCTCCGAAACAAAGTAGCATCTGCCATACTTGGAATACAAAAAATATCCACTCATGTTTTTGATATCCAATGTACGAAGTAAATAAGTGTCCGAGCCCATATAACAGCCAGCCAATTCTGGAATTCCAATTTATTGACTCCGCTTGATTTTTTGCAATCAGAAAATATGTTCCAACAAGCATTCCAAGCGACCCAAAAAATTGTGCCCAGGTTACTAATCCTTGATTTGCAATAATGGTAAGAAATATAATTATTAATCCAGTAACTATTCCTAATATTTTTTCCACCAACTCACTGCTTCTAATTCCAGCAATAAATCTATATGTCATTAGTAGGGTTAGTCCGATTTCCATTACAGCAAGTATTGGTGTGCCTATAATAAAGAAATAAATTACAAAAAGCACCGCGCCGAGAGAGCCCATGAACCACCCTACTTTTTGACCAATCTGCTTGCCTAAAAGAAGGAAAGTTTTATTTCCAAAGAATAGTAGCGATGCAACTGTTATTAGTATAAACATAGTGTATTTATAGCAAATGAAAATATATTGTCAAGCTGTAGCGTCAAAATAGTCTTATAAAATAGCTTATTTTTAAGGTAAAATTTAATAAAAAAGAATTTTGTGGAAAAAGATTGACACAAATAGCCCCCATATTATATACTTAAAGGATGAAAAATAGCCTACAAAGTGAATTTCTAAAGCTTCAAAATAGTCTTGTGGATATAGGCCTTTCTGAGAAGGAAGCGGGTGTGTATATTGCACTACTCTCACTTGGTCGTGGTACTGTGTCGGCAATATCTCGCCGGGCGAATATTAATCGCACAACAGGCTATGACATTCTCGATTCCCTATCTGCAAAGGGTCTCGTAAGTATTTCCGGCAAAGAACCCAAGCAGGAATACAGCGCCGAGAGTCCAGAGAATTTGAGTAAATTTATTACAGAAGATATTAAAAAGAAACATGAATCGCTAAAGAAAACAGAAAGTCTAATTCCAGAATTGAAATCAATTCATACAGTTCTAGATCGTCCGAGTGTAAGATTCTATGAAGGCACTGATGGATTGATCGAAGTGTACGAAGACACACTAACAAGCCACGAACCAATTCGTGCGTATGCGACTGTTGATGATATGCACCAAGCATTGCCAAATTATTTCCCAAAATATTATAAGCGTCGTGCAAGTGCCGGTATTTCAATCCGTGCAATTACTCCAAAGACTCAAATTGGGATGGAACGAAAAGCAAGAGATTCAGAAGAAGCGCGCGAGATGGCCTTCGTTCCAGCAGATAAATTCTACTTTTCTCCAGAAATAAATATTTATGACAACAAAGTTATGATAGCAAGCTGGCGCGAGAAACTTGGAATTATTATAGAGAGCGCTGAAATAGCCGACGCGATGAAAAAGATCTATGAGCTCGCATGGTCAGAAGCGAAAAGATTAGAAAAAGAAATTTAAATTTATGGATATTCCAACTATATATTGCGAACAGCTTGGAGCTACTGGATTTCAATATCTGAACATAATTACAAATGGATTTTTCCTTCTTTTTGCCATTCTGTATCTTAAAGGAATTAAAAAAAGCCATGGGGTTTTACAGCCAAGAGATTATATTCTCACTGCACTATTCATACTAATTAGTGCTGGAAGTTTTCTGTGGCATTTTGCTCCTAGTGCTGTGACAGATTATGGGGATACCTTGCCGATTATTTTCTTTACCCTTACTTCTCTATTTCTAATTATTAGAAAGGTTTTTAATAAAAATATAATTCTTCAGACAGGAGCTTTACTTTCTATTTTTGTGATTGGATTATTTCTAGAGCAACTCCCATTCTTAAACGGTTCTTTGTCTTATATATTTTTACTTCTAATTTTTATTGCAATAACTATTTTCTTTAAAGATAAAAATAGAGATGCAAGCAAGAGCTTCTGCCTTGCCTTATTGTTATTCTTTGTTGGAATTCTTGCTAGAACTTTTGATCTAATTTTGTGCAACTATATTCCTTTTGGAACACATTTCCTTTGGCACATTCTAGTTGCAAGCATGGGTTACTTCCTTCTATTAGGAATTTCTGCCCTTCATAATAGAATAAACCATAAAACTCTTTAGGCCGTGCCTCACGAGTTATTTTACAGTTAAGTGACTTTCTTTCCACTTAGAAAAGTCGGACCAATCTGCGAATTTCTCTACTGAGGTAACTGTAATATTATAATTATTTTTAGGATGTTGGGTGAAAGCATATTTATGAAGTTTATCTGATTGTAGGACTACTTCATTTTCTAAAGTATCCAGATTTAATTTATGTATGAATGGATTATATTGTCCATTTTCGATTACGGCGGATCTAAATTCAAAGTCAGGGTCTGTATTACAGTCTGTGTATAAAATATAATCGTTATAAACTCCAAAACCCAGGTTACAAAAAGCTATCCTTTCCACTCCCGTATCTGCATCATATATTTTTGTGTGGCGGACATTGGAAGTCCCAAAATCTGCAATAATATATTTATCGCTTTGCGGGTGATCATTAATAATCATATGATAAGGATTTATATTGTCGGCGATAATGCTTTTACCTGATCTCTTGTCTACAATCCTTACATTATGAGGGATATCTTCGTTCTCAGGGTCGGGACCAATAATACTAACTTCAAGGCTTGGATTCCCTATGTCGATTATCTTGTAAGAGAGCTCGTGTGGGGCTTTCTGTGAATACGGAAAATAATACAAGACTAGGCCAGCAAGTACTATCACCAACACAACGAGGATTATTTTTTTCATAGATACATAATAACATAAAACAAAATATGCAAAACAATTCTTTAGGTTTTATCTCCAGAGCTCTATTTTCGAAGAGTTGAGATTAGACTACTTTCGTCTATAAGTAAATTCAGAGCATCTATGATTGACGGTACTATTATATCCGCTTCTTTTACACATTCAGTATGTATACCTTCCGCTTGTAGGGTTAGGATGGAAAGTTTAACTGTTTTTAAAAGTGGAACATCGATCAAGCCATTGCCAATAGCTACACAGGTACTTGGATTTAATTTCAAGGCAGATTTACGTTTGTCTTTTCCTGTTGGTGTTACAACAAGTTCTATATTTAACTCATCCGCAACTTTCTTGCCGTTGCCTCTTGTATCACCAGAAAATAGAACTATTTTTATACCTTTGTTTTTAATTTTTTCTAAAATTTCTGGAACACCTTTAACTAATTCCCCTTTGACAGTTAATGTACCGTTGAGGTCTAGGATCAAAGTTTTTATTTCTATATTTTTTGAATTTGGTATTATTAATTTCATAAATTTATTCTAACACACTTACTGATTTATTTTTGGTCTGTACTGCAGAGCTTCGAGGATGTGGGCGCTTGTAATATTTTCAGATCTTTCTAAGTCGGCGATAGTTCTCGCGAGTTTGATAGTGCGGTGATACGCACGGGCGGAGAGTTGTAATCTTTCGGCGCTTTGGTTAAGAATATTTTTAACTTCGTCTGTAAGTGGTGCGAAAGTATTTAAATCTTTGGAATTCATATCACTATTTGTTTTTATTTTTCTTGTAGCTTTCTTAAACCTTTTTTCTTGAATATCTCGCGCATTTTTTACGCGTTCTTTTATTACATTTGTCGGGGTTGAGTTGGGGTCTTTCTCCGATAGTTCATCGAACCCAACATTACTAACTGTCACCCACATATCGATACGGTCCATAATGGGCCCTGATAGTTTGCGATTGTATCTGTCTAAATCTGTTGGTTTGCAAATGCAGGCTTTTTGTTTATTACCTTTGTGTCCACATGGGCAAGGGTTCATTGCCGCTATTAGAATAAAATTGGATGGGAAAATCGCCGAGCCTTTTGCGCGTGATATAGAGACAATATTGTCTTCGAGTGGTTGTCGCAAAGATTCGAGAACTCGTTTTTCAAACTCAGGAAATTCGTCGAGAAAGAGCACGCCTTTGTGTGCCAAGGTAACTTCCCCGGGTTTTACATTTGTACCTCCGCCAATCATCGAGACATAGCTTGCTGTGTGGTGTGGTGCACGAAACGGAGCATCTGTAATTAATTTGCCATCGAGCATTCCAACGATCGAATGTATTCCTGTAATTTCCAAAACGTCTTCATTGTCGAGATCTGGAAGTATATATGAAAAGGCACGCGCAAGCATTGTCTTGCCTGTTCCAGGAGGGCCCGAGAGTGCGATGTTGTGTCCGCCAGCGGCAGCGATCTCCAATCCCCTTTTTGCATTTTCTTGGCCTTTCACATCTTGGAAATCGGTTTTGTATTCTGGATTCGATTTTTCAATTTGTGTTTTTGGGAATTTTGTTAGTTTAGGCCTTTCCTTTTCCAAAGGATTACCCTTTTTGTCATATTTAATTTTATATATGTGATTGATGACATCAAGTAACGTTTTGGCACCATACACATCAATTCCATCTATTAGTGCGGCTTCAGTGGCATTTTCAAATGGAAGGAAAATTTCTTTATAACCGCGAGCTTTGGCTTCTTGGGCAAGTGGTAGTGCCCCTTTGATTGGGCGGAGCTCACCGTTGAGTGATAGCTCACCGAGGAATACCCGACCCTCGGGGTCGAAATCAATTTCCTCTGCAGAGAGTAAATACGCAAGTGCAATACCAAGGTCGAAGTACGATCCTTCTTTTTTCAAATCCGCCGGTGAAAGTGAAATGACAATTTTTTGGTTTTGATTTTTTGGAGATGCAAAGCCCGAATTTTTGAGAGCGGAAGACATTCGGTCTTTTGCTTCATCAACGGCTTTGTCGGGCAAGCCCACCATAGTAAAAGCGTGCAGAGTGTTCTTTGTAATGTCCACCTCGATAGTAACAATTTTACCTTTTAGCATATGCGGTTGCGCCGCATAAATCCGCGAAAATGACATATTTATATTATAACAAAAAATCCCCCGTAGGGGAGATTTTTTAGATTTTATTTAAACAATTCATACAAGTAGATGCAGCAGGGTTGGCATCTAGGCGCTCGTCTTGTATCTTGCCTCCACATTTTTCACAGATCCCAAATTTTTTCGAATCAACTTTTTCTAGTGCTTTTTCGATATCTTTCATTCGCTCACCTAAAGTGAAAACAATGGAACTTTTCTCCTCGAAGTCTTCATTACGATCAGCAAGATCGTTCATGTCTGCCTCTGGGGCAGTTTGTACGCTTGGCTTTGCTTGCCAAGTTCCACCATTATCTTTGTACGCACCCATACCCAAAAGCTCATCTGTGAGTAACTTCTGCTCTTCCTCTAATTGTATTTTGTATTTTTGTGACATATTACAATATTAGCATGCATTTCAAAACCTGCAAATTTTACAAAGGTCGAGTGTTGATAGTGCGTAGACGCTTGGCAACTTCATTTATAGCCTGTTCGTTATCCGTAAGCATATATAGATTTTGGTTTAAGAAAACGGAGTAAAGGATTGGTTTTTCTTTTGTATCTGTGAGTACACGCATATTTTTATTATTTACCAAGATATCTTCAAATGGTTTTTCCAGAAGTATTTTATTGTCACCTAAAACATCGATATTGAAGATTAAAAAGAATTCATCAAGCAATGTCTTCTCCCATGCGAGAGCTCCGGCATAAGCTTTGTCATAATCATTGATTTGGAAAATAAAGAAAGTGTGTGTGACCCCCTTCTCATTATAAAATCCAACCATAAATTCTTCCTTGAGATTTTCTCTCATATTGCTTGGCATACTGCTTAGTTCGAGGTCCAGAAATTCATTTGTGGATATGATGCGTTGGTTAGGCACTGCACCCTTTACGAAAAATAATGCACGGACCTGTCCTTCTGGGCTTGGTGTCGTCCTCGAATTTTTGAATAAATTTTTGAGATCTTCTTTCCCTGTTATGTTTTCTGTATTTACTATGATTTGGTCGTCGGTTGGGATTGGTGTCGGGAGGAACCCCATTTCTTCATGGACGGCATTCTTCTTTGATTGTTCGAAGCTTATAATTACTCCATAAATAGATGCAGCAATCAGTATAATTCCAAGAATAAAAAGGAATACACCAACTCGTTTTTTTTGTATGGTTTTTACTTTTTGCGTTTCCTCTTCTCTGCGTTTTTGTTCAGCAAGCGCGATTTTAATCACGGAGCCTTCGTACTCGCGGACCATTGTTGCCATATCTCCTGCATAGGTGTGAAGTGCAGGAATTTTGTCGTCACTTAATTTTGTGTCTTTAGGTTTTTCTTCCATCTATGACATTATACTACAAAATTTGCTTAACTTTGCGGTTTCTTACTATCAAAGAAATTCTTATCCATTTCTTTTATAGAGAAGGATAATTTTCCACGTTCGTCTACCTTAATTATTTTGATTGGAACGATGTCGCCTTCTTTCAGTAATTCGCTGACGTTATTCACACGGAAAGGAGCCATTTCAGAAATGTGTATCAAGCCCTCTGTATCGCGAGCGATACTTGCGAATGCTCCGAACTCAACGATCTTTACTATAGTTGCATTTGCAGTGTCGCCTACTTTGTATTCATGAGTCATTTCCTCAATCATCACTCGGGCTTTCTCTGCTCCTCCATCTTTTCCTGTTATAAATACTGTGCCATCTTCTTCGATTGTGATCTCTGTGCCAGTGGCTTCACGAATTGCATTGATATTTTTTCCACCAGGGCCGATGACCATTCCGATCTGGTCTTTCTTGATTTTGATCGTTACGATTTTTGGTGCTCGAGATGATATATCTTTCCTTGGCTCTGCTATTACATTTTTGATCGCTTCCAAAATATGTAAGCGTGCAGTTTTAGCTTTGCCCAATGCATCTTTCAAGACTTTCACTGGTACCCCGTCAACTTTGATATCCAATTGTATTGCTGTAATTCCATTTGCTGTTCCTGCAACTTTGAAATCCATATCTCCGTAGTGGTCCTCTGGGCCTTGGATATCAGTAATGAGCTTGTATTTTGTATTATCTTTTTCATCAATCATCGCTCCAATTGAAATACCTGCAACAGGGGCTTTGATTGGCACACCTCCGTCCATCATTGCAATTGTCATTGCGCAGATACTTGCTTGTGATGTAGATCCATTACTTGCGGTTGATTCAGACACCACACGGATTGTGTAAGGAAAATCAACTTTGCTTGGCAATACTGGGATAAGCGCTTTCTCGGCTAGGAAGCCGTGCCCCATTTCTCGGCGATTGATTCCTCCTACGCGTCCTGTTTCACCAGCAGAATATGGAGGGAAATTGTAATGGTGCATGAATCTTTTCTTGTAGGCATTTTCGATACCATCTATTGTATGCATACTTTCAGGTCCGCCTAGCGTTAGCACGCTCATCACGTGTGTTTCGCCACGATAGAAAATTCCAGAACCGTGTAACACATCTGATATACCACCCGCCACCCCAGAAAGAGCACGAACTTCATCAAGCTTTCGTAAGTCTGGGCGCATATCATCAGAAAGTGCTCGCTTGTGTAACACATCATTGATATAGCTTTCAATGTAATCTTCGGCGACGAATTTCTTTTCTTGATCATCTACATACATCTCATCGACAATCTTTTTCCACTTGTCCCACATTTCCTTGATTGTCTTTTTGCTATGTTCACCGAACAAGTCAGCATCAAGGGTTGGTTTGATTTCTTTGTTAAAAATTTCTGCAAGTTCACTCGGAGTTTCTGGATGCGGGAAGAGCAATTTCTCTTTACCAATTTTCTCTCGTAACATTTTCTGGAAAGTTTCCCATTTTGTGATTTCTTGCATTGCCAAATCAAATGCTTGTCCCATTGTATCTTCATCAAGTTCAAACGCCATTGACTCGATCATATTTATAGTGTTTTCTTTTCCGCATACCATTAAATCGAGTGTGTACACCGGCTCATCAGAACTTGGAATATAATTGTTAACTCCAATTGTAGAATTATCTTTTGTACTACTGATATGCACTCCCCCCACTGGTCCTGCCCATGGAATATTTGAAGTGTGTAATGCAATTGATGCTGCATTGATACCAAGTGTTTTTGGGTCTGCATCGCCGACAGCGATTACTGTGATAATTACTTGCACAGCATTCTTGATTCTGTGATCAAAGAGTGGGCGGATTGTACGGTCTATCACACGCGCAGCGAGGATTGCTTGGTCGCTTGGTCTTCCCTCTCGGCGCATAAATTGTGAGCCGAGTATTTTACCCGCTGCATAAAATTTCTCTAAATATTCCACAGTCAAATTAAAAAATCCCGGATTAGATTTCCCATCGTGACTAATAACAGCTGTTGCCATTACGACTGTGCCTCCACTTTTTAATATCACCGAGCCATTGGCTTGGTCAGCCAAATCAGTAAACATAGCGACAATTTTCTTGCCACCAATTTCTACCTCGAATTCTTGTGTTTTCATACTATATATAACTAGTCTCCAGACTCTAGTTTTGAAACGACTGTTTCAACTCTAATTGTCTGCCGACTAGTAGCTATCTATTAATAGGTCATTTATAGCATAAAAGTGGTTTTTTATAAATAGACCTGCCTGCAGACAGACAGGCAAAAAGAAAATCCGTACAACTGGATTTTCTCTAGTTGTACAGATTTGAAGATAATTTAATTGATCTACCACCATCTTCTTTTAAAAAGCCAAAATCCCACTAATACTCCAGCAAGAGTACATGAAGTTATCCAAATGTGGTACCAATCAACTTTCCCTTCAGTATAAGACTCGATTTCTTCGGTGATGTCCCAATTTCCATTTGAGAATGAGATTGTTGTCCAGACTCCGGCCTCACTGCATGTGAAAGGGATTTTCCATCCAGACTTCGGATCTCTAACCTCAAGATATTTGGGTCCAAAAGTTTGACTTCCTCCTTTGGTCATCATCTCGTAAGCATCTTCCATGCTTAACTGAGTTGGTCTTTGTTCCAGAAGTTCAAGTTGTTTTTGGGTTAAAGTTTGAGGAACTGCTTCAGTTGCTTTTAAGGTAGAACCGAATGCTACCATGGCGATAATAAATAGTACTTTTTTCATTTTTGCTTAAATTTATTTGGTGTAATTATAGCACAAATATGTACCTACTGTCAAGCGTAAGAAAAGAAAAAATCCCACCGTGCTAAGATGGGATTTTTCCATCAGCTACGGCGGGATTTAAATTTTAAGATCAACCTTAAAGGTCTCTTCTTTCCCATTCAACGTTTTAGTGCTCACTACGGCTTCTTTGTTTTTACGAATTGTAAGCACAAAGGAATTTTCTTTTACAGACCTGATATCTGAGCCAATAGGTTTTCCGTTGAATCGAAGGAACAAAGATTCATCTTCTGGTTTGTTTTCCTTACAGTAATTGTGATAAGGGAGTCCAGTGATAATAACAGTACTATCATTTTCACTTACCACAAGTTTGTTGTGAATGTAAAAAGATAAGAGCTCAGGGAGACTATCATTACCTCGTTTTATTCTAAAATAGTTACTATTGTAACCACTCCAGTCTAAAACGAGCCCCCAGGATCTTAGCTTCCACTCCAGCCTTGCCGCTCTTGCTTCAAGAACGTTACGTTCCTTTGCGTCTTCAATGTCATCGGTAGTTATATACACGATGTTTGAAGGGCAGCATGGGCTGAATAATGTGTCATGTGTTGTTCTGTCCATAGTCCATTCAACAGCAACGGTTAATTCCCAGAAATTGTAATTGGGTTCTTCTTTGTTTGCGTTGTAGTTGAAGGAGTACATGAAGTCTCCGGGAACTTTCCATGAACCAAATTTTGCACTGGATAAGTTTTTTTCGAATACCCGTCTTGGTAATTCGACTCCCAGTGAATTTGTTTCGTAAAAAGTCATTACGGGCTTTCCATTGGAAAAGAATGTTACCTTGTCCAATTTTTGGCTAGAAACCACATAAGCTGATTTCGAGAACATGTCCACATACGTGCGCATCTGCGCGTTAGCGATTGTTGTTAAGGCTACAATCAAAGCTGTCAAGAAAATAAATCTTTGTTTCATTTGTTAAAGGGTTTTGTTTTTTGGTGCTACTTCTTTGTCGGGTTTTCGCTGGCCCCGTTTAATTAATTTGGATATATTATAGCACAATATTACCCCATTTGTCAAGTAAAATCCCCTTGTGAAATAAGGGGATTTTATAGAAAGTCTTGATTTATTTAGATAATTGCTCTTTGAAATAGTTGACCCATTTGATGTCGCTTGGGTCTTTTTCGTGGATTATGCCTAGTGTGTAGGCCAAGTACATTGCCCTTTGCATCCCTATTAAGACTTGGGACAATTTATTTTCTCCCTCTATCTGTATATTAGTGTATTTTATATGTTGTTTACTTAATACATCTTTTGTCACAGAAATTCTTTTATTTATTTTAGGGCTGTATAAGCTTGATTCAAAAAATATAAAATATAATTCTTCTTTATTTGTGGTTGGGAATTCCAAACCTTCCATCAAGTGGTGGTTGAGTTCAGGGATTTCGTACGACTGTGCGAGGGCCTTGGCTGTTTCGTTCATTTGGTTACGAGCAAAGCGTGCTACGTTGGCAAGGTGCCCATTCGCCACAAGGATCGGCATTTTTTCCGCCAGATTTTGTGCTTCTTTATAAATTGTATCGATTGAATTATTCTCTTTGAAATTATTTTGCCACTTTTCCAATTCTTCCAAAGATTTTTCAACAGCCCCTTTTTCTAAATTACAGACGCCATAATCCATACAGGTCTTTATTATGTCCATCATCATAAATCCGACTCCGAATCTCGGCTGACCACAAGGATTTGTTTCAGGATAAATTTTCCGGAGTTCTAGATTATTTTCAATTGCGATACTTTCCAATTCTCCGCCGAGGGTGATGCAGACAACTTGCGCACTGTTTACTATCGCATTGCGAGTTGCGGATAATGTTTCCTCTGTTGTGCCCGAGTAGCTGATCGCAAGGACAAGCGTCGTTTCATCCACCCAAGATGGGATATTATAATCATGACTCATCGTGATCGGTACTGTGAAAATATCAAGAGATTGCAAAATGTATGCGCCAAGCGCGGATCCCCCCATACCGGCAACCAAAATATTGTTTACCGCTTTTCTTTCTCTCGTGTCGCTTCGTGTATTCCAGGCAGTTGTGCATTGATCAGGGAATAATTCAATAGACCCGAAAATATTTTTGGTATCATATTTCGCCATATTTTTTTGAAATGTCTCTTGCATTGTACCCCTATTGTAACATATGATAGTTGTATGTGCGGAATAATAGGATACATTGGGAAGCGCGAAGCCTTCCCAGTTATTATAAAAGGCTTACAAATGCTCGAATATCGTGGGTATGATTCTGCTGGGGTGGCACTAGTTGCTTCTAGTAAGATGAAGGTCTTCAAAAAGAAAGGCAAAGTCGCTGAACTTTTGAAACTTTCCGAGGGAGTGGATACCAAAGGTACAATTGGTATTGGGCATACTCGCTGGGCAACACATGGGGAACCTTCCGATAGAAATGCTCACCCTCATTTATCTGAGAAAGGAAGGATGGCAATCATCCATAATGGAATTATCGAAAACTATGTCGTACTCAAGCAGGCATTGATGAAAGAGGGGCATACTTTTAAAAGTGATACTGATACCGAGGTCCTTGTGCATCTGATTGAAACAATAAAAGAAAAAGATAAATTATCTCTACTTGAATCTGTCCGCAGTGCGCTCTCACAAGTTATTGGTGCGTATGCAATTATTGTGATGGATGAGAATTTACCTGATGAGCTTATTGTCGCGCGTCGAGGGAGTCCTCTTGTGCTCGGAATTGGAGTGGAAGAATTTTTTGTAGCAAGTGACGCATCGCCAATCGTAGAATACACAAAAGATGTTGTTTATCTTGAAGACAATCAAATCGCGATTGTCCGCCGAGATGGAACATATGATATTTCTAGTATTGCTGGTGTGCCCGCTACGCCATTTGTCGAAAAGCTGACAATGGAAGCGGAAGCATTAGAGAAAAATGGATATGAGCATTATATGCAGAAAGAAATTTTCGAGCAGTCACATACTATTGCCGACGCATTGCGTGGACACATCTTGCCTGATCGAACTGTGCACTTGCGGGGATTGGAAGAAATTTCTGAACAAATGGAGATTGCCCGTCGAATTATAATTGTGGCTTGCGGAACATCATGGATATCCGGACTAGTTGGGGAATATCTGATTGAGTCATTGGCGAAAATGCCAGTGGAGGTTGAGTACGCATCCGAATTTCGCTATCGCAAACCAATTTTAAATAAGCACGATATTGTGATTGCCATTTCCCAATCCGGGGAGACAGCTGATACTCTCGCCGCGCTACAGCTGGCAAAAGAATGCGGAGCAGTCACTTATGGAATCTGTAATGTGGTGGGATCATCGATTGCACGTATGACAGATGGTGGATCATACATCCATGTGGGTCCGGAAATCGGGGTTGCATCAACCAAAGCTTTCACTGGTCAAGTTGTCATCCTTTCGCTCCTTGCATTATTGCTTGCAAAAAAGCGTAACACATTAGACGAAACAGAATACAATAAGCTCATCGATTCATTGGAAAAGATTGGCGAGTCAGTAAATAAAGTATTAAAAGAAGAAGAGAAGATAAAAAAGATTGCGGAAATTCTCAAAGAAAAAGACAATGCACTATTCCTTGGGCGTGGAATCCTATTCCCTGTTGCGCTCGAAGGGGCACTGAAATTAAAAGAAATTTCTTACATTCACGCCGAAGGCTACCCCGCTGCTGAAATGAAGCATGGTCCAATTGCACTTGTAGAGAAAGATTTCCCGGTAATTACGATTGCAACAAATGAGAATTTGATTGAGAAAGTTATTTCCAATGTTCAAGAGGTCAAAGCTCGTGGCGCACTGACTATCGGAATTGTTCGAGAGAATAATAACGATACAAAAAATATTTTTGATCACACAATCGAAATTCCAAACGTTCCAGACGAATGGATGCCAATACTTTCTGTTATCCCACTCCAACTCCTTGCATACCACACTGCAATACTCCGTGGTGCTGATGTAGACAAGCCTCGCAACTTGGCGAAAAGTGTAACTGTAGAATAATAAATCCCGCTTTGTATAAAGCGGGATTTTATTTTAAAGTCATGGAATCAAGTTGCAATAAATTGCTACTACTTCCTTTAGATAATTGTCTGAGAATATTTTTTATAAATATAATGTTGAACAAAATCGTTGCAAAGATCCGGGTGTTTATTTTGAGGATATATCCAGATTAACATTTTTTCTGTTTCGAATGTTTTTTCAAAACATTTCATGTCTGTGTGATTTTGAATTACTTTTTCTTTAAAAAAGTTATTCTTGAGTAGAATTTCATGTTCCTCTGGATTGTCCATTTGAACAACGATGTGTGTTGTGCGATGCGTCTCGCTAATGCTTTTCGGACAAAACCGATTTTCATTATAGATTTCAAAATTTCTTACTCCAAATAATTCGAGGAGAGTGCTAATAAAAGTGTAATTTTTATTTTCCATGATTTATATATTTAATTGTGAATGTACAATAAAGAACAAAAATGCCACTCTTGGTAGAGGGCTTTTCACTTTGTTCGTATTGTTGTTGGTTAGTCTACACAAGCACAATCAAAAGCCATCTACTTTAAGATAGTTAATGAGAATGACCGGATTTTGTGCAATGCGTCTCATATTTCTAATATAGCAAGGGAGTGTTATTTGTCAAGAATGAAAAAATCCCGTGAGGTCATCACGGGATTTCTTATATTTAAGAAAAAAAGAAAAAACTATGCCGGCAAAGGGAGAATCTCATGAATGTAGTCAATGAAGTTCTCTGCTTTGACTGTTTTCCCCAAGGCAAGCTTGTGGTTATTTTTTTCCATTATATGTACACCTGGATAGTAGGTCGCATTGTGGGCCGTTCTGAATTCTGGGTACTTAACAAAAAGGAATCCTGAAAGTTTTTCTTCCCACTGCTCTTCTTGGAATTTACCGATAGACAATGTTATTGGCCATATGCATTCGATGATTAAGTGTGGATGTATGATCATTCCACCTTTTCCTTTATCCCAGAATTTTGCTCTCTGGTCATATGGAATTAATATGGAATCCATAAGCAATTGTTCCTTGTCTGTATCTGGAAGTTGCTCAATGAAATCGAGCATATTTGCAGGGTTTGCATCATTGGCGTTTTTGAACTGCAGAATTTGCCTCTTGTGGATCGAGGTAAAATTTGTTTTGTTCATTAAGCTTGAAACCAATTTGTCACTTAGCCCTATTGTTAGTACAATTCCTACATTTTTAATGCAGAAAAGGCCAAAAAATTTCTTGGAGTTTCCATCTTGGTGTCCGCGTTCGCTGATCCAAATGCCTCCGTCTGGGATAAAAATTTTTGCTGTCATAATTCCTGTGAATTTAACTAAAATTTAGCACTATTATATAAGGGTGTCAATTGCGATTTATTTTCTTGTATTATAAAAATGAAAAAATCCCGTCAGGATTAAATATGACGGGATTTTTTGCAAACAGATTATTATCGGATTAGAGAAAAGTTGGGGTCCATACACCCATCAACCATGCTACAAAGGCAATGATATCAAGGATAAGGTGAACAACAAGTATTCGTTGCCACCAGTTGGCTTCTCTCCATGAAATGATCAAGACTACTCCAACAAAGACAATAAGTAATACTACGAAGGCTAATAACATTAAAGCCAAGGATAAGCATAGTAACAATGCCATCATGATACCGAGTACTATCAATCGGATCAACCACCAGAGGCCTTTTAAAAGTGCCCATAGAAAAAAAATAAATTCTTTCCAGTTGCGAAAAATTATCCATAGTATTGCCCATAAGAGAAGTGCGATAAACAAAATTTCCACAATAATTGTAAAAAGTATAAAATAATCTGAGTCAACATATCTATTAATGACTTTAAAATTTTCAATACTTTTCTCTGCTGTTTCGGTATTGTTTGAGTTAAAGAATTCACCGAACTGAGTTGCGATGAATACTAAACTCAGCAAGCCCAAGATTAAAGCTAAAAGCCACCATAGTTGCTTGATATTTCGGGGTTTTTGAAACTTTAATTTACTAAAAAATGAAATTAAAAGTAACAATAACAAAATCCAAAATAGAAAACCAATAGGTAAAAGGACAGGAGTTATTATTAGTCGTTGAGCCCTACCTTTAATAGTAGCTTGCACGTACCGCATTTCATCAAGGATAGAAGAATCAGTCATGGCTTTCTTTACATCTGCTGAGTCTAACTGCAATTCCTCTGAATTTAATACAATTAGTGTTTTTGTTAAATCCACTCCTCTTTTTGCAAGGTTTGCTTTAGTTAGTGAATCAGTTAATTCAAGTCTGCCTTTTGCAAGGTTTGCATTTTCTGGTTCAAAAGCGCCAGGTTGCAGGCTTTTTTCAAGACCGTACTTCAAAGCTTCTGGAGAGGCTGTGCCCTTAAAGTTTAACTCTGTTAGGTAAGCTTTGTTAACATGTAACGTCCAAGGACTCTTGGCTGTTCTTACCGCAAGAGATTGTCCATCCAGATCAAAACCAAGATTAAATTGAATGTAATGAAGGCTGTCATAAATAAAGTCAGCAATTTCATTGGCTACAATTATTTCAGAAGAATCAATTCCGTGCACGACATTAAATTTTGGTGCAATAGGGTATTTAACCCGATGATCAAATTTAAATTCAAAAGTTTCTAGCTTTTGATATTCAAACTGGATCGGGAAAAATGGAGAACACCAGTTAAATTCACTGGACTTGCCCTCACTTTTTTGAAAGCGTGGGTAGATAGCTACTTCATTTCCTTTGATTGAGTGGTATATACCAAGCCCAACGAGAAACAAGATTGTTGTAACGAATAGGTAAAAAGTTACCTTGATTGCATACTTTTTCATTTTCTGAGTTTTTAGAAGGTGAGAATTTACTTTGCTTTGGTTGTTGTTCCGAATTGTCCATCTTTCATTTTCTGATAATTAAGCACACCAGGGTCAGTGTGACCGTAGTACTTTGCTTCCTTTGCTTCAAAAGTGTGAATTACCGTTTTCAGTGAATCATTTTCTTGCTTCACAGCAATGTTTTCAGCTTTAATTTTTTCGTGTGTTTTTGTTACGGCATCCAACCTCTCGTTCAGTTCTTTCTTTGAATAAATGGAAATAGAATTTAACGCGGATTCGAAAATAGATAAGGCAATTAGTGCCCACAGGAGTTTAGGTACATTTTTCATAAGAGTTTATTTGTTTTTTAAAGAGTGAATGATTGATTACCTCAATTCCCTGGAAAAGGAGCTAGGGAAATCAATCATTGCCCACAAAAACAAAAAAACATCTAATCCGATGTCAAAGAACAGCTATCCCCGGAAGAATAGCATATTTATATCTGTTTGTCAAGTTAAATTATCTATTTAACCCTTATTTTACAAGCTTATTTTTAGTAAACTTTCTTTATAATTTCAATAGTTTTATCTATATCTTCCTTTGTATGGAGTGCTGAAAGTTGAAATCGAATACGAGCCTCCCCTTCGGGCACAACTGGGAATGAAAGCGAGGTGGCATAGATGCCATTTTCAAAAAGTTTTTTCGAGAGTTCACTTGCTTTTCTAGCATCGCCGATCATCAAGGGCACTATGGCGTGACTCCCTGCTAGAGTTGGCCAATTATTTTCTTCTAATTTACTTCGGAAGTATGAAGCATTTTCTTTTACCTTTTTTGTGAGAGTATTGTCACCTTCCAAAACATCGAGGGCTTTAAAGATTTTTTGCCGCCAACATATCCACCGATTGCCCCACCGAGCGCTTTGCCAAGAGTTCCTGAAATGATATCAATTTTACCGAATACATTTTGGGCTTCTGCCGTTCCCTTACCGTGCTCACCCATTACGCCAATGCCGTGTGCATCATCTACGAATAATAGTGCTTCGTATTTCTCGGCAAGTTCAATCAATTTTGGCAAATCTGCCATTGTACCCTCCATACTAAATATTCCATCGGTTACGATTATTTTATTTCGGTAGCCTTTATCTTTATCTTCTTCGAGAAATTGTTCGAGCATTGCAACATTGCCACCTTTATAAATTCTTTTATCCAAATTTTCTTTTTTGCAAAGTTTAAAAGCATCAATAATTGATGCGTGGTTGTTGGCATCGCTGTAAATCACATCTTTCCAAGGTTCAGTTGCTCCAAATGGTTCATTTACTAATGTGGCAAAAAGCCCAAGGTTGGACATAAAATTTGTAGAATACAAAATCACATCTTCTGTTCCAATGAATTTTGCAATTCGTTTTTCCAAATCGCGGTGGATTGTCTGTGTTCCTGAAAGGAATCGTACACTTGCCGTTCCGAAGCCAAATTTTTGCATTCCTTCAACTGAAGCTTTGATTAAATCTGGGTGATTGGCGAGGCCAAGGTAGTTGTTCGATGCAAACATAACCATTTCTTTACCATCGACAACCACATGTGCACCTTGTGCACCTTCGATAAGTCGCTCAGTCTTAAACTTGCCATTATCCGCTATGGCTTTCAAATCGCCTTCTATTTGATCTGTAATTTTTTTTGTATACATACATTCTTGTTTATAAAATCTTTCTTCGCATATCTTTTATTCGGGGACTCAAATTTTTTGGTAAAAATTTGCTCGGTTCTCCGGCCGTCGCCGTTGAAAGCCCCTCACAAATATACGCCTGCGACAATTTTATAAACTTAACTTATTTTTTAAATTTACTAACATCATCTCTGTCATTTTTTCGAGATCAAATTCTGGTTTCCAGCCCCAGTCGCTTCGGGCTACAGAGTCATCAATACTTGCAGGCCAGCTGTCAGCAATCTTTTGGCGGTGATCTGGGTTGTATGAAATTTCAAATTCAGGAATGTGATTTTTTACAGATAAAGCAATTTCTTTTGGGGAGAAACTGATTGCAGAAAGATTATAAGACATTCTATTTTTAATATTTTCACTTGGGGCTTGCATAAGCTCAATAGTTGCGCGGATGGCATCGTCCATATACATCATCGGTAAGTATGTATTTTCAGAAAGGAAACATGTATACTTTTTATTTTTGATAGCCTCATAGAAAATTTCTACAGCATAATCTGTCGTGCCACCACCTGGCTCACTCTTCCAGCTTATCAATCCTGGGTATCGCACACTTCGTACATCAAGTCCGAATTTATTATTGTAATATTGGCAGAGCATTTCACCAGCGTATTTAGTAATACCATACATTGTAGATGGCTCGATCACTGTCTGTTGTGGAGTATTATCACGAGGAGTTGTAGGGCCAAAAACTGCGATAGAGCTTGGCCAGAAGATTTTTAATTTTTTCTCAACTCCTAGATCGAGAATCTGGCGTAAACTGTTCATATTTAAATCCCAGCAAAGCTTTGGGTTCTTTTCGCCTGTTGCTGAGAGCAATGCTGCGAGTAAATAGATATCTGTAATCCCCTCTTTTTCAACAACTTCGCGAGTCTTGCTCGCATCTGTAGCATCGAGTTGTACAAAGGGTCCATCTACTAGCATTGGGTGGTTATCGCGCAAGTCGCTAGCAAAAACATTTTCATTTCCATGAATTTTTCTTAAAGCTAAAGTTAATTCCACACCAATTTGCCCACATGCACCCATTATCAAAATTTTACTCATTTTTATATAAGTTAATTAATAAATT
The DNA here is from genome assembly GCA_964580855.1 of uncultured Candidatus Saccharibacteria bacterium. Classification (GTDB taxonomy): domain Bacteria; phylum Patescibacteriota; class Minisyncoccia; order Phycocordibacterales; family UBA9973; genus UBA8515. The sequence continues at coordinate 3,453 of CAZOLF010000001.1, read as the reverse complement.
TTTATCAACTTCCCCAAATTGTACACCACGACGCTCCATCATGCGAGTAGCTATTTTCTCTGTGACTTCGATTGGGATTTTTGTCATATTGTCTTTACTATAATAATTCACGAAGTTTGGCACATCATTTGTGACAGTGCCATATATATGTGCACCTACCCCGATTACTTTGCCTGTATATATAGATGTATTGATTGCTGTTTTTGCATGGTCGGCAATTACGCATCCTAGGAATTGCTCGCCAGTCTCAACGCCTGCCATCTTGATTGTCCCGTAAGTATTTTTAAGATTTGAATTGGATGTGCCACCTCCAATATTTACCCAAGATCCAACATATGCATCATACATTCCGCCTGCGTGTGCTTTGTTGCTGTATTGCTCAAAAACAGAATTTTTTACTTCACCACCAATTTTGCAAAATTTACCAATATAAGATCCACCGATGTCTGAATGTGGATTGATTGTAGCTCCCTCGTCTATTCGGAGTGGCCCAACAAGATACGAAAATGGCAGAATGGTGGCATGTTCTTCAATTACAATAATTCCCTTTTCAGTACTGAAGACAATATGGTCTGACAAAGTGGCGTTTTTGTGTACAAAAACGCCACTTTGAATTTCCTTATAATTATTACTTTCTAAAATTTTATTTTTGTAATTTTGCAAATTATTTGCAAATTTTTTTTTGTGCAAGGTTATAAGTTCAAAAAGTTCCTTTGGATTTTCAATATTTTCAAATCCTCCTACATGCATATCAGAAATTTTATGTATGTGAGATATTTCCATAATTTATCGCATTAGATATTTTTGAGGATTTTCAGAAAGGTCTAGGAAGTCGTCGGCAGACTCTTTTAATTTCATTGAAGTTGATTTGCCAAATGACACAACTTCAACTTGTGTACCAGATGTACTTTGCAAATATTTTACAAGGGGGATAAAGTCTCCGTCTCCTGCTACGAGGATTACGGCATCGAGTCTTGGAGCCATCTTGATAGCATCTACTGTTATACCTACATCCCAATCACCCTTCTTTGCCCCACCGGCGAATACTTGGAGTTCTTTTGTTCTTGTTTCGATTCCTAATTTGGTTAGTGCTTCGAAAAATCCTTTCTCATCTCCAGCTTCACTTGTAATCACATATGCTGTTGCGCGCACAAGTTTGCGACCAGCAACTGCGTCTCGGAGGACTGCGCCAAAGTTTACTTTTCTTTTATATAAATTTTTTGCGCTGTGGTACAGATTGGCGGTATCAATAAATACTCCAACGCGCTGTTCTTTATGTTTTATAATCATATATTTTATTATATCAAAATCAAAACATCTCGACTAATCGAGATGTTTTGATTTATGCTACGGTTTTTATTTTCTTTGTAACTGTCTCGTGGCGTGTCTTGTCTTTCTTTTCTAAATATTTCAAATGGTTTCTTCGGTCTGCAACCATCTTGATAAGTCCTCGGCGAGAATGGTTATCCTTCTTGTGCTTCTTTAGGTGTATCGCAAGCTCATCGATTCGCTCGCTGATAATAGCAATTTGCACTTCAGGACTACCTGTATCCTTATCGTGGATTTGGTTTTTCTTTACAATATTTGCCTTTTTCTTTGCTTTTAACATAGGACATATATTAGCACACATTATATTTTTTTGCAAGCCCCAAGCCTCTCTTATGTTTTTATGTTACAATTATTGTGCGACATATATGACACAACTTGAAACATTAAAACGTGAATTTCTAGAGCATATTGAAATCGAGAAGGGGCGAGCTCTGAAGACAGTGGAGAATTACGACCATTATATTTCGCGCTATCTTGAATTCTCAAAAGCCAAGAACCCAGAGGATATTACGGCCACATCTGTCCGCGAATTCAGACTCTGGCTCAACAGACAATCGATGGGCAACAACCGTGCCACTGGCAAAACTGTTTCGCGCAAAACCCAAAATTATTATATGATTGCGCTCCGAGTGTTTCTCAAGTTCCTCACTCGTCGAAAAGTGGAATCAATGTCGGCCGAAGAAATTGACTTGGCAAAGATTCCCGAACGGCACCTTGATCTTATTTCATCAAGTGAACTTTCACGACTATTGAAAAGTTCCGAAGGTGACGATATCAAATCTCTTCGCGATAAATCTATCCTTGAGCTCCTCTTCTCTACCGGCCTCCGTGTGTCGGAATTGTGTTCACTCACCAATGACTTTGATCTAAGTGCCGAAGAATTCTCGATCCGTGGTAAAGGTGGCAAGGTGCGAGTCGTCTTTGTTTCACTCGAGGCGCGCGATGCTCTCAAAAAATATCTTAGCTTGCGAAAAGATATGTCTGACGCCCTCTTTGTCCAAGTCGGCAAAGAATTGGAAACTAAAAAAGATGTGCGTGGTCTCACACGACGATCGATAGAGCGTATTGTGAAACAGTGCGCGATCAAGGCAGGTATCTCCAAGAAAGTGACCCCACACGTGATTCGCCACTGCTTCGCAACAGACTTACTCTCCAATGGCGCAGACATAAGAAGTGTACAAATGATGCTCGGCCACGCCAACATCGCAACGACTCAGATTTATACACATGTTACTGATGCACACCTTCGTGACGTACATAAGAAATTCCATAGCAAGGGGAAATAAAAAAAGCCTTAGCAGATGTGTAACCAAGGCTTTTTCTAGGGGTGACTAATCCCCTTTTAACTACTACTTTTACCGTTTTAAACGACCTAAGTACTTCCCAGCCGGGGCCATAAGTTCCTCTGGGGTATATGTTATTGCAATTCATTTAAATCCTACTCCTCCCACATAAAAAGTCAACAATTTTTATTTCTGATATACTGTGTGTATGAAACTTATTTCTTGGAACGTGAATGGAATACGGGCGGTGGATAAAAAAGGTCTCTTTGTGCCATTTGTGAAGAAGTTCAAGCCCGACATTATTTGTCTCCAAGAAACCAAAGCAGAGCAACATCAGTCCCCGATTGATTTGCCAGAGTACCAAGAGTTCTGGAATTCAGCTATCAAGAAGGGTTACAGTGGTACCGCAATTTTTACGCGCGAGAAACCTCTGAAGGTACTTTATGATATTCCGGAATCGATTACGAAGAAGTGCAAACTTGTTGGAGATAAATATGGCGACCCAAATACCGAGGGGCGTGTGATCGCAATTGAGCTTGCCAAATTTTTCGTAGTCACCGTGTATACGCCCAATGCCAAAGATGATCTCTCTCGGATTCCCCTCCGGCACAAACAGTGGGACAGAGCATTCCTTGCATATATGCAAATGCTTGAAAAGAAAAAGCCAGTAATATTTTGCGGAGATCTCAATGTTGCTCACACGGAAGATGACTTGGCTCGGCCAAAAGAAAATATTGGCAACAAAGGCTTCACGAATGAAGAGCGTGAAGGGTTTCAAAATTTCATCGATGCAGGATTTATTGATACTTTCCGAATGTTTACGAAAGGCAATGGGCACTAC